>NZ_JAKGAY010000012.1:0-89342 GCF_021532545.1 Halomonas sp. Cn5-12 | reverse complement strand
CACCCCCCCCCCCCCCCCCCCCCCCGCCTGTTACGATAGCCAGTGGAGCTTGATAACGGGCGGGCTCAGCGGCGAACCGGGCGTTTTTGCAACTTGCGCTGTAGTGTGCGGCGGTGCATGCCTAGCGCCCGAGCCGTGGCGGAAATATTGCCATCATGCTCTTGCAGCACTTTTTGGATATGCTCCCAGGTAATCCGGTTGATGGAAGGGGGATTATCCGCCAGCTCGATATTGGGGTCAGCGTCAGGGTGTTCAAAGGCCGCCATCACATCGTCGGCATCTGCCGGTTTACACAGGTAGTTGATCGCGCCAAGTTTGATAGCTTCTACCGCCGTAGCAATGCTGGAGTAGCCCGTGAGCACAACGATGCGACAGCTTGGTACTGCGGAGAGCAGTTCAGGCAGCAGCTTAAGGCCAGAGCTATGCTCCAGCTTTAAATCAAGCGTGGCCATGGTGGGCGTAAACTGTGCCGCGATATTCAGCGCTTGGTCGGCGTCGTGAGCGACCATCACTTCAAAGCCGCGGCGGGTCAGTGCGCGGCTTAGTACGTGGCAAAACATTTCATCGTCATCGACAATCAGCAGACGTTGCTCTTGGTTCTGCATAGTACCCTCATTTGTCTAAATAGCTGCCGTCTCACCCTAGGTTGGTGCTGAGCAACGCGGCAGGGTGACCTCGGTCAGCGTTCCACCTTCTGGATGGTTATAAAGGCTAACGCCGCCGCCGAAGCGGTTAATCGTGGCGTGGGTGAGAAATAGGCCAATGCCCATGCCTTTGCTTTTAGTGGAGACAAAGGTATCGCCTAGCTGATCCGCAATTGACATCGCCACGCCTGGGCCGTGATCACGAATATCAATCACCACCTCCTCGTCTTGCCAATCCAGGCGAATAGCAATGTGCTCGGGGTTGGCATCGGCGGCGTTATTCAACAAGTTAGTCAGTGCTTGGTCTAAGGTGGCATCAACTGCCAGCCAAGGTCTGCCGCGGCGTTCAGCGACTTCAAAACGATGGCTAACATCGGGCCGAATTACGAGCCAGCGTTGTACCACGCCTGCCAGCCATACTTCCGCATCGAGTATTTCAGGTTCGGCCATGCGCCGACGGTCAGCATTGCTGACCAAGTGCTGCAGGCGCGATTTACAGATATCCACCTGCTGGCGCAGCAGCGCAATGTCTTGCCCTAGTGAGCTCTCTTGCTCCGCGTCCGCCTGCATCTCTTTCAATAGCACGGCCATCGTAGAAAGCGGCGTTCCCAGTTCATGAGCAGTACCCGCTGCTTGGGTGGCCACGGCGAGCACTTGCTCGTTGCGTAGCGCAGCCTCCCGGGTGCGGGAAAGCGCTTTATCCCGGCTGCGCAGGGCGTGGGCCATTTTATAAATAAAGAAGGTGACTAGGCCGGCAGAAAGTCCGAAGTTCAGCCACATTCCTAGGATATGTAGACTTAACGGGCCATCGCTACTGATATGTCCTAGCTGCGGTATCGGGTGGTAGTAAAACATCAGGAAGCTGTAGCCCGCCATGGCGCAGGCGGCGATGATCCACGCGTGGCGCCAAGGTAGGGTGGCTGCGGCAATAGTCACCGGCACCAAGTAGTAAGTGATAAACGGGTTGGTGGAGCCCCCTGAAAAGTAAAACAGCAGCGTGAGCCCTGCGATGTCGGCTAGTAAATGCGTTAAATACTCGCCATGGCTAACGGCTCTAGGCCTACCCAGCCGCCACCACGTGGCAATGTTCAACATGCCCATGGCAATGACTACGCTGACCACGGCTGTGACGGGCAAGTTAAACGCTAGTAGTTCGATGCCTACAATAATGGCCATCAAAAACCCCGTCCAGGTGATCCCCCGAACGATGGTGAGCCGTACTAGATTGCGGTTAGGCGTAGAGAGCGGCAAGGGCAGAGCAGTAGGCATGAGGCGGCTTATTTACTTGATGTTTTGACGCTATGGATAACGAACTTAATAAATAGGGTCATGACAAACGTCATCCAACCCGCAGAGGCTAACAGGTTAAACAGCAGCATCTTAGGAGGGAGCCAGGCCGAGCCGAGCAACGCTTCCAACATAATGTGGAAAAACATCGCCAGTAGCAGCGGGAGCGCCAGCGTGTGAATCCACATGTCAGTGCGGCGCTTACGAATGTGGTAACGGCGCAGTAAATAGCGCATAGGTCGATGTGCCCAGCTAAACAGGACCAGCGTTGCCACCATAAATAGCATCGCCAGAGTAGGTTCGGTGCTTTGACGGTGCATTGATATAGAAATCGACCATGCGAGCCCCAGCCACGCCAATCCCTCGATGCTGGCGATAAAATCCGCATAGCGTCGTACGTTCTGCATAAACAACTGAATCCTTGATCTTACAGCGTGCCGCCATGATACGACACTTGCGCTTATCTGTGGGGGTGACGCGCAGATTTATCCTATCGCCGTATTGAGTATACTGTGGCAGCTCTCTGAACTCCCTTACCCAAGATCAGAATAGGATTTGCCGTGGACGCTATTACCATTACCCGCCCCGATGATTGGCACCTGCATTTACGTGATGACGAGGCGTTAAACGCCGTGGTGGGGCATACTGCTGCGCAAATGGGGCGCGCTATTATTATGCCTAACCTGAAACCGCCGGTGACGACGACAGAGCAGGCAATAGCATATCGCGAGCGAATCCTGGCAGCGCTACCAGAAGGTAGTGCGTTTGAGCCTTTGATGGTGCTTTATCTGACGGATACGACGCCACCTGAAGAAATTGAGCGCGCGGCAAAAAGCGGTATTGTTAAAGCCGTGAAGCTCTATCCAGCAGGGGCGACGACCAATTCTGCGTCAGGTGTGACGGATATTGCTCACTGTGACGCCACGGTTGCTATGATGGCCAAGCTAGGCATGCCGTTATTGGTGCATGGAGAAGTCACTGATCACGAGATCGATATTTTCGATCGGGAAGCGATGTTTATTGAGCGGGTGATGAAACCGCTGCTGGCGCGTCATCCTAGTTTGAAAGTGGTATTCGAGCACATTACCACTCAGCAGGCCGCTGAGTTTGTGGCCAGCGCCTCCGATAACGTAGCGGCGACTATCACCGCTCACCATTTGCTGTTCAATCGTAACAAAATGTTAGCGGGCGGCATTCGTCCTCACTACTACTGCTTGCCTATTCTCAAGCGTGAACAGCACCGCCAAGCCCTGCTGAAAGCGGCGACCAGCGGTAGCCCGAAATTCTTTTTAGGCACGGATAGTGCACCCCACGCGAAAGGCGATAAGGAGTCGAGCTGCGGCTGTGCAGGTGCCTATACCGCTCCCGCTGCCATCGAGCTATACGCGACGGCGTTCGAAGAGATGCAGGCGCTGGATAAGCTAGAAGCGTTTGCTAGCCTGAATGGCCCACGCTTCTACGGCATGGCGCCGAATACGGATACGGTAACCCTTGAGCGCCGTCAATGGGTATTGCCCGAGAGTTACCCCTACGCATCGGGACAAACCATTGTGCCGCTGCTGGCAGGTGAAACACTGCAATGGGCGATGAAAAAGTAACGCGCTGTATAAGTCTCAACGAAAACGGAGCCATTAAGGCTCCGTTTTCGTTAGCGCAGTTAGGCGATGACACTTATAGGCGATGACACTTACTTAGTTTCGCCCAGGGCGATGAGCATCTGATCCACCATCCGTGATGAGTGGTCGGCGGCAATATCGAGGAACTGCTCGAAAGAGAGGTGGTTGTCGCCACTGCCAGGGATGTCAGAGAGGGCGCGAATGACGACAAACGGGCAGTCATAGAGGTAGCAAGTTTGGGCAATCGCAGCGCCCTCCATTTCCACTGCCAGCATGGTGGGAAATTGGGCGCGTGTGGCGGCTACCCGCTCGGGGTCGGCCATAAAAGCATCGCCAGTGGCAATCATCCCTTCGCGTACGTTTACCTCGCCAAGTGCTGCAATCGCGCCGCGAGCGATGTCGCGCAAGCGGCTATCCGCATGATAGGCAGCAGGCATACCTGGTACTTGGCCTAGCTCATAGCCAAATACCACTGCATCGACATCGTGGTGGCGAACTTCATCGGAAATGATAACGTCGCCAATGGCTAAGTCGGTGGCAAACCCGCCAGCTGAGCCAGTATTGATGATCGCATCCGGCTGATGGCGCTCTAATAAAATCGCCGTGCCAACCGCCGCGTTCACTTTTCCAATACCCGATTGCAGAATGATTACTTCCAAGCCGTGGCGCGTACCGGTATGAAATACAAATCCGGCGTGCTCGTAGCGCTCGGCGTTATCAAGCTGCCCCGCTAAAATATTCACTTCCTGCGCCATTGCGCCAATAATTCCAATCCGTTGCACTGTCGCATTCTCCGTCGTAATTCGTGAGGTTTAATTGTTGAAACGCTCAGTGCTTAATGCTGCTGATCGTGTCGTTCGGCGGCTTCAAGAGTGTTTTCCAGCAACGTGGCAACGGTCATGGGACCAACGCCACCCGGTACGGGAGTGATATAGCTGGCGCGCTCTGCAGCTGCAGCAAAGTCGACGTCACCGACGAGGGTGCCGTCATCTTGACGGTTAATG
Source organism: Halomonas sp. Cn5-12 (assembly GCF_021532545.1). Taxonomy (NCBI): domain Bacteria; kingdom Pseudomonadati; phylum Pseudomonadota; class Gammaproteobacteria; order Oceanospirillales; family Halomonadaceae; genus Halomonas; species Halomonas sp. Cn5-12. The sequence continues at coordinate 84,791 of NZ_JAKGAY010000012.1, read as the reverse complement.
CCGACATCAATCACCACGGCGCCTGGTTTGATCCATTCGCCCTTCACAATGCCGGGTTTACCGACGGCAACAACGACTAAATCTGCACGGCTGACATGGCCGGCTAAATCCTGGGTGAAACGGTGGCATATCGTAGTGGTGCAGCCTGCCAGCATTAGCTCAAGTGCCATCGGGCGTCCAACGATGTTAGAAGCTCCCACAATGGTGGCGTCCATGCCGCGTACCGCGATACCGCTTTGCGCCAGCATGGTCATAATGCCTTTTGGCGTACAGGGGCGTAGTGAAGGTAAGCGCTGGGCCAGGCGGCCAAGGTTATAAGGGTGAAAACCATCGACATCTTTGTCAGGGCGGATGCGTTCCAGAATTGGCCGAGCGTCGAGGTGGGCGGGCAGGGGGAGCTGAACCAGAATGCCATCCACAGTTGCGTCGTTATTCAACGCATCGACCAATGCCTCTAACGCTTCCTGGGTGGTGTCCGCTGGCAGGGCATGTTGAAAAGAGAAAATGCCAGCCTGCTCACATGCGCGATGTTTATTGCTTACGTACACATGAGAGGCTGGATCTTCGCCGACCACAACAACGGCTAGTCCGGGTGCACGAGCGCCAGCTTGCTGACGTGCGGTAATTTTCTCGGCAACGCGTTGACGGACATTAGCGGCGATGGCTTTACCATCGATGAGTTGGGCGGTCATGTAATGAGATCCCTATGAAGGTTGAAAAGCAAAGCAAACTGACAAGCGCTGGTGGTAGAACGCGCTTTTAAGGGGGGCAATTTTCGCATGGTAGGGCGGCAAGGCAAAGCGCCTATCGAATCAATCACTTTAAGTGTTGACTTTAAAATTAGAAATAGTAATATATGCCTCGCTTGAGACGGGACACGCAGCAACGTCTAAGGTAAGAAATCGGGATGTAGCGCAGTCTGGTAGCGCGCCTGCTTTGGGAGCAGGATGTCGGGGGTTCGAATCCCTCCATCCCGACCACGTACCTAGCACGGAAGGTGTTAATCTGCTTCTCCAAACTTTGGTTGTGGTCAAGTGCTCATCAGTATTCACTCTGGATACACTATGTGCGCCCATAGCTCAACCGGATAGAGCAACGGCCTTCTAAGCCGTAGGTTGCGGGTTCGAGTCCTGCTGGGCGTGCCAATCAAATACTTTTCAGTGTTTGTTCTCCAGTTGGGTATTCTCAAGTTTGCTTTTTGTCAGTGGTGGATGTAGCTCAGTGGTAGAGCCCCGGATTGTGGCTCCGGTGGTCGTGGGTTCGATCCCCATCATCCACCCCATTGACAAGGCAGCATTAAAAGTTTCAGGTTCTGGTGGATGTAGCTCAGTGGTAGAGCCCCGGATTGTGGCTCCGGTGGTCGTGGGTTCGATCCCCATCATCCACCCCATTAACCTTTAATTTACTCTCTTATATCTCCTCTTCTTTTACAAAGCTCTCCAGCGTCTCTGCTAGTTAAATAAGCATTTCTTTTTGGCTTTTTTAGCCATTGTCTGTTTTATACCCCTCTATCGCGGCATCACTTTAATCTGGTTACCTGCTGTACCAGCTCCTGACAAAAATCGCTGTCTGATAGCGAATCCCCAGATAAATTAATACCCCAGTGGCCTATGGTATGGTTCTCCGCGCAGCGATAACGGTCACCCAACCACGCCAACGTGTTGCGAACCATCCAGCGATCAATTCTGACCATAAAGTGATAGCGTTCCGTCGGCTTGCCAGGTAATCACACCGTCGCGAAGATTGCGTAACATCACCCGGGTGTGGCCTACCGCGCGCTCAAGCTCTGCAGATACGCGGTTGTAGCTTGCTGCAATTTCCCCGACCTCGGTAAATGGGTCGGCATCAATGCGTTGGCGCATATCCCCCTGTTTTTCGTGCTGGCGTATATGCTCCAGAAGTTGATGAAGCTCATTTTGAGTCCCGTGCTCTGCTAGGTTAAGCCCCATTTTTTCCGCATCTTTGGAGACGCGAAGGGGTAAAAAGCGCCTCGTGATACGAAATAGCAGCCAAGCAACCCCAAAACTCCATAGGCCACACACCACCACGCCCAGTAGTTGCACCGTGAATTGATCAAAACGGCTAAAGTTCCAAACATCACCCCAAAACCGACCAGCCAAAAGACACTGACGGCAATGGCAAAATCCGCTAGGTTTTTCATAGCGACGTTAATGGCATTTTTTGTTCGTGTGGTGCCCGCTTCCAGGCAAAGAAAACCAGCCTGCATGACGAAAACCAGCGCAGCTGCCCACAGTACCCAAAGCATATCCATGAGTGTTGTATCAAAGCTGTCGGTCATTGACGTGATCCTTGTGCTGATCTGGTGCAAGGTGAGCACTGACATAGTGCGTTGTTAGTAAATATGTCTTCTATTAATGCCGCGCGGTGGCTTCTGTCGCGGAAGGTTTCTGGGGTGTTAAACGCAGTGTTAACTGAGATTAAGCAAATGTTATGCCGCGCTTAGCAAAGTCATCCTTAATTAGGATTTTTGCGTCATAAAAGACTAAAAAAATGTCTAAAAATAGTGTTTATAACTGTGCAAAAGCTATTTGATTGGTGATATTTTTCAATATGTTGCTTATGTGATTAGCAGCATGTGACTGGGCAAACAATAGAGCGAGAGGAGTGCATCATAATGGCGCGTCAAACGGTGGTTTTAGGAGCAGGCATGGTGGGTGTCAGTATTGCTTGGCAGCTGCAAAAGCGTGGCTATCAAGTAACGCTGGTAGATCGCCGCCAGCCTGGACGCGAAACCTCGTTTGGAAACGCGGGCATTATCCAGCGTGAAGCAGTTAGGCCTTATCCGTTTCCCCGTGATATGAAAACGATATTGAGTGTGCTTCCAAACCGTCGGGTCGATATCCGTTACCGGCCTGCCGGTATGGTCAATGCGGCCTCGCCACTGCTGAGTTACTGGCACCACTCTTCGTCACGGCTCTACAAAAAAATCGTGCCTGAGTACGCCTCGTTAATTCAGCTCTGTTTGGACGCCCACGCGCCGATGATTGAGGCCGCTGGTGCTGAGCATCTAGTGCGTAAGGAAGGATGGCTTGAAATCTATCGCACGCCGGAAAAGCTCGCTAAGCGAGTTAAAGAGGCTGAAGAAGCCCGCGAGCTTTACGGCGTACAGTTCACCGTTCTTGATCGCGAAGCGCTGAGTGAGAAGGAGCCGCAACTAGGCAATAAAATCATCGGCGCTATTCACTGGCTAGACCCCTGGACAGTCGCTGACCCGGGTGGCTTAGTGGCTGCCTATGCGGCGTCGTTTGAAGCGATGGGCGGACAACTGGTACAAGCGGACATCACTGGTATCACTCAGCAAAATGATCGCTGGAAAGTGACGACCAGTGCGGAGTCGTTTGAGGCTGAACAAGTTGTCATGGCCCTTGGCCCCTGGGCTGGCCAATGGATGAAACCGCTGGGTTACCACTTCCCCACGTTTGTGAAACGTGGCTACCACATGCACTACGCGACACAGCCAACGGCCAAATTAAACTACTGGTTGATGGACGCCGAGATCGGTTATTTGCTGGCACCGATGAATGCTGGTGTGCGGCTGACGACGGGGGCAGAGCTAGACCGCCTTGAATCTCCCGCGGATGAAGAGCAGCTGGGCGCTGCCGAAAAAGTGGCGCGGACAATTTTCCCGCTAGGTGAGCGAAAAGATAGCGCGGCGTGGAAAGGCGCACGGCCTTGCTTGCCAGATATGAAGCCCGTTATTGGCCCAGCGCCACGCCATCCTGGCCTGTGGCTAGCGTTTGGACATGGCCACCAAGGGTTCACCCTCGGTCCGGCGACAGGCCAGCTGCTGGCGGACATGATGGAAAACAAACCAACCGCCATTGATATGGCACCGTTTCGGGCAGACCGGTTTTAAATATGACGCCGCAGCCTGTTACATAATGAAAAAGTACAAACATGGCCTAGGAAGGCTGGGTTTGCTAGGCTGAATGAGTCACTCAATAGATTGAGGTGCAATAATGGATGTCGCCGCAAGTAATGCAGTTAGCACGGCACTGTATATGAACCAGGCGCAAACTGCTGAGCAGGCACAAATGCAACTGTTCAAGCAAGCACTGGATATGCAGTCCGAACAAATTACCGAGGTGCTCGCCTCTGCAGATACCGGGGCACAGCCTAGCTTGGCTCAAGAAGGTAGTGTAGGCACCCAGGTAAACACCTACGCTTAACCCTTCTGTTGCTAGAGACCCCAAACGCCGACCCTGTCGGCGTTTTTTATATCTATCGGCACGGCGCCCCGCATGTGATGGTATGCCGTTGAAGGCGAGTTGCGTTACCATAGGCACACACAACGCCGAAGGTTTGGCGCTACGTTTTAAGTCATCACGTTGTACCATCTTAGAGAACTCCATGTCTGACGCCCAATTAGCGCGCGAAGCTGAGCTACGCCGTACCTTTGCGATTATTTCGCACCCTGACGCCGGTAAAACCACAATCACAGAAAAGATGCTGCTGTTTGGAAATGCCATCCAGTTGGCGGGGTCTGTGAAAAGCAAACGTAATGATCGTCATGCTACGTCTGACTGGATGAAGATGGAGCAAGAGCGGGGCATCTCGGTGACCACGTCGGTGATGCAGTTCCCCTATGGTGGGCGTATCGTCAACCTACTGGATACGCCGGGGCACGAAGACTTCTCTGAAGACACCTACCGCACGCTGACGGCGGTTGATTCCGCGCTGATGGTCATCGACGGTGCGAAAGGCGTCGAGGATCGCACCATCAAACTGATGGAAGTGTGTCGTCTGCGCACTACGCCTATCCTCACGTTTATCAACAAAATGGACCGCGATATCCGCGATCCTATTGAAGTGATGGACGAAGTAGAAACGGTATTGAACATCCAATGTGCGCCCATGACATGGCCCATTGGCATGGGGCGTCACTTTAAAGGGGTTTACCATCTCTATAACGATGTTATTCATCTCTATACCCAGGGTCAGGGCAGTCGCATTCCTGATGACAAGCGTATTGAGGGGCTAGATAACCCAGAAGTTGACGCCGTGCTAGGTGAAGAGCAGGCGGAAGAGCTGCGTATGGAAGTAGACTTAGTACGGGGTGCTTCCCATGAGTTTGACTTGGAAGCCTATCGTCGTGGTGAGCTAACGCCGGTCTATTTTGGTACCGCTATGGGTAACTTCGGTGTGCGTGAAATGCTAGACGGCTTTGTCGAGCACGCGCCGGCTCCGCAGCCACGTGAAACTGATACGCGTGAAGTGACCGCCCACGATGATCGCTTCACTGGATTCGTATTTAAAATTCAGGCCAATATGGACCCGAATCACCGGGACCGTATCGCCTTCCTACGGGTGTGTTCCGGCAAGTACGAAAAGAACATGAAAATGCGCCATGTGCGCATTGGTAAAGACGTCAAAATCGCTGACGCCCTGACCTTTATGGCCTCAGACCGCTCTCAAGTGGAAGAGGCATGGCCGGGCGATATTATTGGCCTGCATAACCACGGCACTATTCAAATTGGTGATACGTTCACCGTGGGTGAAGATATGCGCTTTACCGGCATTCCTCACTTTGCGCCTGAACTTTTCAAGCGCGTGCGCCTGAAAGATCCGCTCAAGATGAAAGCGCTACAGAAAGGCTTGCAGCAGCTGTCGGAAGAGGGTGCCACCCAGGTCTTTATGCCGATGGATAACAACGACCTGATTCTAGGGGCGGTTGGTACGCTGCAGTTTGATGTTGTCGCTCACCGCTTGAAGGAAGAGTATAAGGTCGACTGTATTTATGAAGGCGTCAACGTGCAAACCGCCCGCTGGGTGTATTGCAACGATGCCAAAATGCTTGAAGAGTTTAAGCGCAAGGCCAGTACTAATCTCGCCATTGATGGCGGCGGTTACCTGACCTACATCGCGCCTACGCGGGTTAACCTGCAAATGACCCAGGAGCGCTGGCCGGATATTCGCTTCCAGCCTACCCGCGAGCATTAAACCCCTTAAAGAGGGCAATATGCTGATAGACGCCCACTGCCATTTGGATGTAGCGGAGTTCGACACGGATCGTGATGCCGTGATCGCCGTCGCCCAGGCAGTGGGCGTTTGCCGTTTTATTGTACCTGCCACGGTACGCGCGCGTTGGCAAAACGTGCTGGCGTTGGGTAAGCGTGACGATGTCAGCATCTGCTTAGGGCTTCACCCGTACTTCATTGAGCAACACCAGCCAGATGATTTGAAAGCGCTCGAAACCCTCATACTTCAGCAGCTTGCTGGCGCTTGCCCAGCCCGGCCAGTCGCCATTGGCGAATGTGGTATTGATGGTCGCTTTACGGATAGCCTGGACGAGCAATGGCACTACTTCGATGAGCAGTTAAACATCGCTAAACGCTGCAAGCTGCCTGTGGTGGTGCACTGCGTTAAGGCAAATGATACGGTCAGCAAGCGGCTTCGTCAGCAAGCGCTGCCAGCTGCCGGGCTCATTCACGCCTTTTCCGGTTCTTACGAGCAGGCCGTCAAGTTTTTGGACCTTGGTTATGTGCTGGGGCTTGGCGGTGCTGTGACCTATGAGCGCGCTCAAAAGTTACGCCGTGTGGTGGCAAAACTACCCGATGATGGGTTTGTGCTGGAAACCGACAGCCCCGATATGCCGTTAAGCGGTTATCAGGGCCAGCGGAATGAGCCTTCTCGGGTAATGCTGGTGGCTCAGGAGGTGGCGAGGCTGCGTCGGCAATCTTTTGATACCGTGGCAGCGCTGAGCAGTGACAACGCCGCACGAGTATTTAAGTTAACAGGCGATGAGACCAATTCCTGACCTCAAGCAAGCTGAGCCGCGATCAGCTCCGGGTCCAAGCGCTCAATGGGGTAGGGCATCTCATACAGCGTGATAGGCTGCTGTTGCCAATAAACTGCTAAATTATCTTCCATGACCTTGGTGTTCATCACCGCTAGCAACTCTACCTGCTGCTTGCCGCTAAATGCGCTGCTGACCACTTCTCCCAACGTCTTACCGTTGTCATCAAGCAGTGACTCGCCAATCTCAGGAAGGGTGGCCGCATTAATACTAGCGTGAACTAAGCGTTTTTTCACTTGGCCACGAAAGTGAGCGCGGGCGACGACTTCTTGACCTGTATAGCACCCTTTTTTAAAGCTAATGCCGCCTAATGCTTCCCAGTTCAGCATTTGGGGGAGAAAGTGATCCTGCTGTTTAGCGGTAAGCCAAGCAAGACCGCTGCGAATATCTGCAAGCTGCCACTCGTTGTGTAATGCATCATCACTGTTGACGAGGTCGCTGGCATCCTTTTCAAACATCAACAGCCAACGGGGTTTGCCGGGCATCCGCAACGCCGTTCCCTTTGAACTGGTAGTGTGGGTATAAGGTTGGTCGGGCAGCGTGATGTCTAGTTGATTGGCAAGCGTATCTGCAGGCTCGCTGGCGCCTGCAAACGTGACGCTGCCTATCACTGAAAGCTCTGCTTTATAGAAAGCGGCAAATTTTTTCAGATGGGTGAGCAGTCCGTCCGCAAGAGAGGCATCTAGTACCAAGCGGAAATGGTCGCTGCCGAGCCTCAATAACTGCCCATTGGCCAACATGCGCCCTTTAGGGGTACAGAAGCAGGTGAGCGGTGCGAAAGTGCCATTCGCCAATCCCACCTGTGCGCTAGCTTGGCCCTGTAAGAATTTCTCCGCATCGGCCCCTTTAATATCGAGCGCGGCATACTGGGTCAAACGTACGGCGCTGGGGGGCTGCGTGTTCGCGGTGGCCATAGTCACTCCTGGGCGTAGTTAGTGGGATGTGTCAGTAAAGCGTGCTTGTAAAAGTGTGGGCAGGATAGGCAGATTGCAAGGCCTTGGGAGCATGCTAGACTCTTTGTTCTGTATCAGGTTTGCATAGGTAATTTCCTGTATACAGTCCCATTGTATGTGAGTTGACAATTATTCAGCAAAGGACGCGGCATGGCAGTTCAATCATTAAGCTTTCAAGGCGTCACTACCGCCGAACAAGTTAACAAAATCACCACCGCACTGATGATGCTTGACGGCGTCGATAGCGCCGAAGTGGGGCGCTATGGGGCGGAAGTGGAGGGTCGTGCTAAGCGAGAAGCGCTAATTAAAGCGGTTGAAAAACTTAATCTTCGCATCAAGGTATCGTAATGCATCCGCCTATCGTGGTGATTAGCGAACGAAATAGTGTTTTTCGTCAGCGTATCGAGGTAAGTGGTATGGAAGATCTCTATGCCGACGTACCCACTGCGGTGGGGGGCGATGATAGTGCCCCGGACCCCCACGACTATTTCGATATCGCGTTGGGAACCTGTAAGGCAATTACGGTCCAAATGTACGCCAAGCGCAAACAGTGGCCACTGGAAGGCATCACCGTCAAGGTTCAACGTGACGATAGCGAGGAGCGCAAAGGCGTTTACAAGCTAGATGTGACGTTAGAATTGCATGGCATCAGCGATCCAGAACAGCGAGCAAAGCTGGAAGACATTAGCCACCGCTGTCCGATTCAGCGCCTGATGACCCAGGCAACGATAGAGATAGCGACCCATACCGCGTAGGCCTACTTCCTCAACAGGAGCAACGATGAGCAAGGAATTTCGTCTGCAGTCAAAATTTCAGCCTGCGGGCGACCAGCCTGCGGCCATACGCGGGTTGATCAGTGGTTTGGAATCCGGGCTTGCCCATCAAACGCTGCTCGGGGTCACCGGTTCAGGTAAAACCTTCACCATGGCCAATGTGGTGCAGCAACTTCAGCGGCCCACCATCGTGATGGCGCCGAACAAAACCCTGGCGGCACAGCTGTACGGCGAATTTAAATCGTTTTTCCCCGATAACGCTGTTGAGTACTTCGTCTCCTACTACGACTACTACCAGCCCGAAGCCTATGTGCCCTCGTCAGATACGTTTATTGAGAAGGATGCCTCAATCAATGACCATATTGAGCAGATGCGTCTTTCCGCTACGAAAGCGTTACTGGAGCGCCGTGATGCGCTAATCGTGGTATCCGTATCGGCGATCTACGGCTTGGGTGATCCAGACCAATACTTGAAAATGCGGCTGCACTTCACTCGTGGCGAGCTTATCGACCAACGAGCCTTCCTGCGCCGTTTGGCAGAGCTTCAGTACACCCGCAACGATATGGATTTCCGTCGCGGTACTTACCGCGTGCGGGGCGACGTGATTGATATCTTCCCGGCGGATTCGGATGAGGAAGCGGTGCGCGTTGAGCTTTTCGACGACGAAATAGATTCTATCCGTTTATTTGACCCGCTCACTGGCGATGTGCGCGGGCAAGTCCCAAGGATGACGATTTACCCAAAATCCCACTACGTGACGCCTCGTGAGACCATTCTAGAAGCCATCGAATCCATCAAAGCAGAACTCAAAGAGCGCTTGGAATGGCTGCGTAAGCACGAGCGTTTAGTAGAGGCCCAGCGGCTTGAGCAGCGTACGCTTTACGATATTGAGATGATGCTGGAGCTGGGGTACTGCAACGGTATTGAAAACTACTCTCGCTACCTCTCTGGCCGTGCACCTGGTGAGCCACCGCCCACGTTTTTTGATTACCTGCCGGATGATGCGCTGCTGTTTATCGATGAGTCACACGTGAGCGTGCCCCAAGTAGGCGGGATGTACAAAGGCGACCGTTCGCGTAAAGAGACACTGGTCGAGTATGGTTTCCGCCTGCCGTCAGCGTTGGATAACCGCCCCATGAAGTTTGAGGAGTGGGAGGCTATATCGCCACAAACGATCTTCGTATCCGCAACACCAGGCAACTATGAAGCTGAGCACGCAAGCCAGATCGTCGAACAAGTCGTTCGGCCAACTGGGCTGTTGGATCCGCAAATTGAAGTACGCCCGGCCAGCACGCAAGTCGATGATCTGCTGTCGGAGATCGGTTTGCGAACAGCGGTAGGCGAGCGGGTGCTCGTTACTACTTTAACCAAGCGCATGGCAGAAGACCTGACTGATTACCTTGATGAGCATGGTATTCGCGTGCGCTACTTACATTCCGATATTGATACGGTCGAGCGGGTGGAAATTATCCGTGACCTACGCCTGGGCAAGTTTGACGTGCTGGTGGGCATCAACTTGCTGCGGGAGGGGTTGGATATTCCTGAAGTCTCTTTGGTGGCGATTCTGGATGCCGATAAAGAGGGTTTCCTGCGCGCCGAACGCTCGTTAATTCAAACCATTGGTCGTGCAGCGCGTAACGCCAACGGTAAAGCGATTTTATATGGCGACCGCATTACGGACTCCATGCGGAAAGCAATTGATGAGACCGAGCGTCGACGCCATAAACAGATGGCGCATAACGAGAAGCACGGCATTACCCCCACGACGGTTACCCGCTCGGTTGCAGATATTCTAGAAGCCGCGCAGACGCCAGGTAAGAAGAGCAGTCGGCGTAAGGGCAATGAGCGTAAGGTGGCCGAGCTTAAAGGCGGTTACGATGTGACCGCCATGAGTAAGCAAGACTTGCTCACGGCCATTAGTAAGCTTGAAGATGCCATGTTTGAAGCGGCTCAAAATCTCGAGTTTGAAGAAGCGGCGCGGTTGCGCGACCAGCTCCATCAAATGAAAGAGAAGCAGCTGGCGCTAGGATAAGCGATGTCTGAAGATCCAGAGATTCGCCGCGCAGCGATCGCATTGAAAAACAGATTGGCGGTTCAGCGTATTTGAGCGCGCCGGGCTCTCGTGCCATCGTTGCGGCAGTGTGATTGAGCGCATGATGGTCGGGTCTCGGCGGCTATACTCTTGCCCACAATGACAGCCTTCTCCTTGGGATAAATTTTATACCGTTATCTTAATAGCTATGTTCAAACAATCAGACCAAAGCGCTACGTAACAGCAAGCGGTTACTCGGTGCATTGGCTGCCGCGTGAGTCTCAATACGGTATACTTCCCGCACACTTAGACGGCCGCGAAGGCTGCAGCCAAGACGATAACCGAGGAGCTGTTAATCCATGACCGTGATTCGCCAGGACGACGTGATCCAAAGCGTTGCCGATGCTCTGCAGTACATCTCTTACTACCACCCGAAAGATTTCATCGATGCGATGGCCGCCGCTTACGAGCGTGAAGAGAACCCCGCCGCAAAGGATGCCATCGCTCAGATTTTGATTAACTCGCGCATGTGCGCAACAGGGCACCGCCCAATTTGCCAGGATACCGGCATCGTGACAGTGTTCGTTCACGTAGGTATGAACGTCACATGGGACGCCGAGCTAAGCCTCGACGACATGATCAACGAAGGCGTGCGCCGCGCCTACCAACTGCCGGATAACGTACTGCGCGCCTCGGTTCTTGCCGACCCGGATGGCAAGCGCCAGAACACTAAAGACAACACGCCCGCCATCATTCACCACAAAATTGTGCCGGGCGATAAGGTCGATATTCATGTGGCAGCGAAGGGCGGCGGTAGCGAGGCGAAATCGAAGTTTGCCATGCTCAACCCCTCCGATAGCGTGGTCGACTGGGTGATGGAACAGCTTCCCAAAATGGGTGCTGGCTGGTGCCCGCCGGGTATGCTTGGCATTGGTATTGGCGGTACCGCTGAAAAAGCAATGGAAATTGCCAAAGAAGCGCTATTAGATCCTATCGATATTCAAGAGCTTCAGGCCCGTGGCGCAAGCAACCGTGCCGAAGAGCTGCGCCTTGAGCTGTTCGATAAGGTGAACAAAAGCGGTATTGGTGCCCAGGGCCTAGGTGGCCTGACCACGGTACTGGATATCAAAGTCAAAGATTATCCGACCCACGCTGCCAATAAGCCGGTGGCGATCATTCCCAACTGTGCAGCCACCCGGCATGCGCATTTCACGCTGGATGGCTCTGGCCCAGTAGCTTTACCGGCTCCGAAGCTGGAAGACTGGCCGGAGATTACCCGTGAAACGGGCGATAACGTCAAGCGTGTCAATTTAGACACTGTCACGCCCGAAGAAGTCAAAACCTGGCAGCCCGGTGATACACTGCTGTTAAACGGCAAACTGCTGACGGGCCGCGATGCTGCCCACAAGCGTATGGTGGATATGATCGCCAAAGGCGAGCCGCTGCCGGTCGACATGAAAGGGCGCTTTATCTATTACGTTGGCCCAGTCGACCCGGTCGGCAATGAAGTGGTTGGCCCTGCAGGCCCCACCACGGCCACACGCATGGATAAGTTCACTCGGACGATGCTGGAGGAGACTGGTTTGCTGGGTATGGTCGGCAAAGCAGAGCGCGGCCAAGCTGCCATTGAAGCGATCCGTGACAACCAAGCAGTGTATCTCATGGCGGTGGGTGGCTCTGCTTATCTGGTTGCCCAAGCGATCAAAAAGTCACGCGTGGTGGGCTTTGAAGACCTGGGAATGGAAGCCATCTACGAATTTGAGGTGGAAGACATGCCGGTCACGGTAGCGGTAGATAGCCAAGGCACCTCTGTTCACCAGACAGGCCCGGCTAAATGGAAAGAAATTATTGCCGAAAAAGCATGATACGCTGAGGTGATATAGGCGTTGCTTAACCACAGGAGCCCCGTTCTAACGGGGCTCCTGTTTATGGAGTAGTCAGAAATAACAGGTCCTAACGGATGGTGAGGAATAGCGAATGGCCTCTTGGTTGCTAGGGACAGGGATCATGCTGATTCACGTGCTGGGAATGATCTCGGCGGTGATGGCATTAATGTCGAGCCGTACGTCACAGGGTGCAGTGGCGTGGATTATCTCACTGCTAACCTTTCCCTATGCGGCGGTGCCAGCGTACTGGCTGTTTGGCAGGCCACGTTTTTATGGGTATGTGACGGCAAGAGGTGCCAGGGATTCGGTGTTGCGCCGAGTGCTCGTTCGCTATCGACATAACGTAAAGCCCCATGTCGCTATTTCCGAGAATACCGATATTCAAGCGGTTGAACAATTAGCGATGATGCCGCTGACGAAAGGCAATAGCACCGAGCTGTTAATTGATGGCGATGCCACTTTTGACAGCCTATTTGCAGGTATTAATCAAGCGCAGGATTATCTGCTGATCCAGTTCTTTATCGTTCGCGATGATGAGTTAGGCAGGCAGCTCCAGCAGCATCTGATTGCAGCGGTTAAGCGCGGTGTGCGCGTTTATTTTCTATATGACGAAATTGGTAGCCGTAAACTAAATGACGGCTATTTAAATGAATTAAGTACAAGTGGCGCAGAGGTCACACCTTTCCGCTCATCACGCGGGCTAAAACACCGCTTTCAGCTCAATTTCCGTAACCATCGAAAAATTGCCGTAGTAGATGGCAAGCAGGGGTGGATAGGCGGCTTTAACGTCGGCAACGAGTATCTTGGCAAAAGTGCTAAGCACGGCCCTTGGCGAGACACCCATTTGAAAGTGCAGGGGCCGTGTGTACTAGGGCTGCAAGAAGCCTTTTGGGAGGATTGGCACTGGGCAACAGGCGATGTCATTACCTTGAACTGGCACGCGGAAAGTCACCCACAGCAAGATCAGCAAGTGGTGATTGTGCCGTCAGGTCCAGCCGATAAGCAGGATACGGCTGGATTACTTGTTCAACAGCTGATTCATAGCGCCAACCAGCGGTTTTGGGTTACGAGCCCCTATTTCGTACCTGATCAGAGCGTCCAAGACTCTTTACGATTGGCAGCTATGCGAGGCGTCGACGTGCGCGTCATGATCCCGGAGCGCCCCGACCATTTGCTGGTATTCCTCTCTGCGTTCTCTTTTTTGCCGGATATGTTAAAAGCGGGTGTGAAAATATACCGTTATCAACCTGGGTTTCTACATCAAAAAGTCATGCTTATCGACCATTCATCCGCCACTGTAGGTACGGTGAATCTGGATAATAGGTCGTTTCGGTTGAATTTTGAAATCACTGCGTTCATTCCCAGCGCCGATTTTGCCAACGATGTTGCCACCATGCTGGAAGCTGATTTTTCCAAGTGCCGCCGAGTGACTCTCGATGAAGTGAGTCAGCGCCCCATGTGGAAAAAAGTCGTGTCCCGTGCTGCTTATTTGATGGCACCCGTACAGTAATCGTTTGCCCCAACCAAATGACGCAAGCCATCAACGTTCAAATAACAGGAGTCATGGGTGAATCTAGAAACAAAATGGCTAGAAGACTTCGTCGCACTGGCGAATACCCGCAGTTTTTCTGCCTCTGCCCGACAGCGCCATGTCACCCAGCCTGCGTTTAGTCGGCGTATTCGGGCATTAGAGCAGGCAGTTGGCGTTACCTTAGTGGACCGATCAACGACGCCGATTGGCTTAACCTCAGAAGGGCAGCTATTTTTGGTGACCGCCCGCAACTTAGTTGAACAGTTAAACGAATCGCTCAGCCATTTGCGAGGGCTCTCCATTGCCAACGAAGCATTGGATATCGTCGCGGCGCACTCGTTAGCGCTCAGTTTTTATCCGCCGTGGATCTCTAGGCTACAAAAAGGGCTAGGGGAGTTGCCAACGCGTTTGGTGGCCATGAACGTCGGTGAAGCCATTCATGTGCTGCGTGAGGGGAACTGTGACTTAATGCTGGCTTACTACGACCCTTTCGCCACAATGCAATTAGATGCGGAGGTATTTCCTTCGTTTTCGATCGGCAAGGTCAAGATGCTTCCTGTTTCGCTGCCTGACGAGCATGGGAAACCGTTGTTCTCTTTGCAGCGCGATAGCTCCATTCCTTATCTGGCCTATACTCAGGGGGCGTTTCTAGGTCGCAGCGTGCGGATGCTGCTGAAAAACGACCCGCTGCGCATGAAGCTTAGAACGGTCTACGAAACCGCCATGGCTGAAGGTTTGAAGGGCATGGTATTACAGGGCGTAGGGGTTGCCTGGATTCCTGATTTCTGTATTCGTGAGGAGCTAAAAACCGGTAAGCTTGTGCGAGCAGGCGATGAGAGTTGGGACATTCCACTGGAAATTCGCCTCTATCGCTGCTCTCTGGTCCACAAGCCGGGAGTAGAGCGCCTATGGCGGCAGATGATGAAGCTGCCGCGTGATTTCCTGCAGGCTTAAAGGGACCCAAAATCCGCAGGCAGGCCGAGGAAATTCTGAATAATAAAGAAGTGATCCTCAAAGAGGCTCTCTGGCTCCAAGTCGGCGAGTGCCACCCAGCGGGCATGGTCGCCACCCTTGACGGGTTTAAGGCGCGGCAGCTGCTGGTCAGGCCGCAAAGCAAAGTAGAACGCTTCGGCCAGTGTGCGCCCTCGCCAGCTACGGTGGGGCTCATCAAACAGCCGCTGGCCACGCAGAGAGCCTTTCAATACCGGTTCTGGCACTTTTAAGCGCAACCGTTCACGCAGCTCACGCAAACAGGCATCTAGTAATCGCTCATGGGGATTGATAAACCCACCGGGCAGCGCGAATAGGCCTTTCCCTGGGGCCGCAGTACGCTTCACCAGTAATACGTGCCCTGATTGCACAACAACCGCGTTAACGGTGACAAAGATAGGGGTGTAGGGCGCCTGTGACCATGCTTGTCGATACTGATCGAGCAACTGCTGCTCTTCCAATAGTCGATGATAGGCCTCGCCTTTGCAGAATTTACCCACGCTTTCTACCACGCCAGGGGGCAAGTCATGGTAAGCCCCCGTACTGAGGTAATCATCGGTTGAGCCAGGTGAGCGGAAAAGCCGCTCCCTAATTTGGCTGGCCGAAATGCCCTCCACGAGCGGTACGCTCACCGACTCCCATTGGGGAAAAAGCGATAAATAGTAGCTGGACTGCCCACGACTTGCGCCGATTAGACCAATCCTTGGCAACCGTGCATTGGCGGGAGCTGCTAAATCGCGCACTTTCCGCTGTACGTCCCTGACCCATACATCGTCGTTGTAAAGCGCATCCAGAAGCGGAGTGATTTCAAGTCGTTGATTATCCGCATTATCAAATCCTGAGCGGATCATGGCTTGGCGCTCATCAAAATGCCACGGGTTACGAAGCGAGCGCGCCTGCCAGGAGGAGCCCACCATGACGATTACCTGTCGAGCCTGTTTAAGGGCTTCGCAGATGATGGCAAGGTGGCCTAAATGGGGAGGCTGAAAGCGACCAATAAATACTAAGCAATCAAAGTCATAAGGCGTTACAGACCGAGCTGCATCTGAGTTCATTGCGTGTCCTTGATTGCTGAAAATGTGAGAATAAAGCGTTGCCATTATGGTCGGCCCCATCAGCCTCTGCAACGCAATCATACCTGCGCTGAGCGTTTTCATTGGGTATGCTTATTGATTAATCAGTATATAAGCGTTGTATGAAAACTCTGTGATTTGCTTTTAAGGGAATGATGATGCTTAAGCGCACGCTCGTTTTTTGGTGGAAGGTAATTCAAGATGCAACGTCACTCTGGCTTGAGCGTAACGCGTTTAGCTACGCTGGGTCGCTGGCGTTCTACACGCTGTTCTCGTTAGCTCCCACGGTGATTATTGCGGTTACAGTGATTGGCGTGGTCCTCGGCGAAGAGGCGGCTCATGGTCAGATCGTGGCGCAGTTACAAGGAACCTTAGGCACAGAAGCTGCCTTGGCAATAGAGCAGGCGGTTGCCCAGTCTCGCATTGAAGAGTCGGGGGTTCTGCCCACAATTCTTGGCTTTATTGCCCTTGTAATCGGTGCAACGACCGTATTTGCGCAGATGCAGTTCTCGCTGAATACCATTTGGGGGGTTAGAGCGAAGCCAAATAGCAACAGCGCACTTATTTTTATCAAAAACCGTTTGTTATCGTTAACCGTTGTACTGTCTATCGGCTTTATTTTGCTGGTGTCGCTAGTGCTTGGAGTGGTGCTTCGCGGCATGCTAGACGCGACAAACGACCTGTTGCCATTTGCAAGCCTACTAACCACCACCGCCGAGTCGTTAATATCACTTGCCATGGTCGCTCTGCTGTTTGCGACTATTTTTAAAGTGCTGCCCGATGTAGTGCTACGCTGGCAGGATGTATTCATTGGTGCGGTGGTGACAGCAGTGCTGTTTACCATTGGTCGCAGTGTTATTACCATTTACCTCGCCTACACGGCCACGGCATCCACCTATGGTGCGGCGGGTTCGGTGGTTATGATTTTACTATGGGTATACTACAGCTCGCTTATCTTACTCTTTGGTGCAGCGTTCACGCGCTCGTTGCTACTACGACGTGGGCGTCCACTGGTGCCCCGCAATAGCGCTGTTCTGGTTAAGCATGAGCTGCTTTAACGACGGAGGAGTTTGTCATGGCCCATTGCTGCGTACGTGCCTACATAACAGGAAAAGTGCAGGGAGTATGGTACCGGCGTGCCACTCAAGAGCAGGCATTGATGCGTGGCTTAACCGGCTACGCTAAGAACCTGCCTGATGGCAGGGTTGAAGTGCTAATGTGCGGGCCCTCTTCAGCCGTTGCCGAGCTTAGCCAATGGCTTTGGCAGGGCCCAGAAGGGGCGCGGGTGACCCATGTCACACTTGAAACACTGGATGCTCATCACGCTCCTGACCACTTTTCGACCTATTAGGCACACGTTTAGTGTGCCTAGCTGGCAAGTTAGTGATTCTCTGTCTGCCACGCACGAATATTATCGGCGGTTAAGCCGACGATGTTTTGCCGTGCTTCGGGCGTGATCCACGCGTTGTGCGGCGTGACGATCAGATTGAGGGGTTCTGCATTCGCCAGCGCATCTAATAGTGCGTGTCCATCTTTGGGTGGTTCGACAGGTAGCACATCGACGGCTAGACCACCGATGCTACCGCTACGAAGCGCTTCCAGCGCGGCTTCTTCATCAATAATACCGCCACGAGCGCAATTGACGATTAGCAGCGACGACTTGGCTTTCGCTAGACGCTCTTTATTGAGAAGGTGCTTAGTAGCATCGTTCAGTGGGCAGTGCAGGCTAATCACATCTGCCGAGGGCAGTAGGTCATCCAGCGAAGGTCGCTGATCGTTTTGCTCGTTGCCAGGACGGGCGGCAAATGTGACCTGCATACCAAACGCCTCTGCAAGCCGAGCCACTTCAGACCCCAGCTCTCCTTGACCCACCATCACCAACTGCTTGCCAGCAAGCTGGAGTGTTGGGTGATCTTGTAAGCAGAAAAAATCACTCGCTTGCCATTTCCCATCGGCAATATCCGCTTGATAGCGGGGTAAGCGATTCGCCAGTGATAACATCAGCATCAGCGTGTGCTGCGACACACTAGCGGTGCCATAGGCCGACACGTTTTTAACTGTAATGTTGTGGGCTTTGGCAGCATCTAGGTCAATGTTATTCAAGCCAGTGGCCAGCACGCAGATCAATCGTAACGAAGGAAGCTGTGAAAGCGTCTCAGCATCCAGCCTTACTTTATTGACGATGGCAATTTCGGCATCTGCTAGGCGTTCACGCGCCTGCGCTGTGGTGCTTTGCTGATGTATTTCTAAGTGCGTGACGGCATCACGAATAGCCGTCAAATCAATGTCAGGGCCAAGGCTTTGGGCATCCAGTATGACCGCATTGGGCATTTTATTTCTCCATTAACTGCCGAAAGCCGCTTGGCCTTGCTCGGCAGGGGGCACAAAAGGGTATAATGACCGCTCTATCGACCGCAGTCTTGGAATTTATCCCGACAGGCCACATATTGTCAGCCTGGTAGCATTAAGTTTGCCACGACACTGTCAACATAAAACCTGTCGGAGTTGAGCTTTTCAGGAGCCATCAACATGCCCATCTATGAGTACGAGTGCAAGGCCTGCGGCCATCGCATGGAAAAACTTCAGAAAATTAGCGCCGATCCGTTAACAAGCTGTCCTGCGTGTCAGCAAGATGATCTAGAGCGCTTGGTCTCAGCAGCCGGGTTCCGCTTAGCGGGTGGCGGTTGGTACGAAACTGATTTCAAAACAGGTAGCAAAAAGAATTTAGCTGCCGACGGTCAAGCAGCGGGTAGCGCGAAAGGCGATGTCGGCAGCACGTCAACGAAAAAAGGCGCCGCGGCGTAGCCGCGGCTGTCAGGGCCTTTAAAGGCTAAAGACAACTTAACTTAATTGCCACGAAACAGAACAGGATGTGACATGCGCAGCCATTATTGCGGCCAGCTTAACGAAACATTGGTGGATCAAACGGTCACCGTTTGCGGTTGGGTTCACCGCCGTCGTGACCACGGTGGGGTTATCTTTCTCGACATGCGTGACCGTGATGGTATCGCTCAGTTTGTCGTAGACCCCGATACCGCCGAGGCGTTTGCTAATGCCGACCGTGCACGCAGCGAATATGTTCTGCGCATTACTGGTCGTGTTCGGCTGCGTCCTGAAGGCACCCAGAACCCCAACATGCCCACCGGCATGATTGAAGTGCTGGCCAAAGAAGTTGAAGCACTGAATAGCGCAGCGACACCGCCTTTCCAGCTTGATGAGCATGGCAAAGTCGGTGAGGAAGTGCGTCTGAAACACCGCTATATTGATCTACGCCGCCCGGATATGATCGAAAAACTGCGGCTGCGTTCGCGTATTTCTCATAACGTACGTGCTTACCTAGAAAACCAAGGCTTTCTAGATATTGAAACGCCTGTGCTGACACGAGCCACGCCTGAAGGTGCCCGGGACTACCTCGTGCCTAGCCGTACTCACGCGGGCAGCTTCTTTGCACTGCCACAGTCTCCCCAGCTGTTTAAGCAGCTGCTGATGGTGGCGGGTTTTGACCGCTACTACCAAATCGCAAAGTGCTTCCGCGATGAAGACCTGCGCGCTGACCGTCAGCCTGAATTCACACAGATCGATATCGAAGCCTCTTTCGTGGAAGAAGACGACATCATGGGCATTACCGAAGCCATGATTCGTCAACTGTTCCAGGAAGTGCTGAGCGTCGAACTGCCGGAATTCCCGCGAATGACTTGGCAAGAAGCCATGGATCGCTTTGGTTCGGATAAACCCGATCTGCGTATTCCGCTGGAGCTCACCGACGTTGACGACCTGATGCAGCAGGTTAGTTTCAATGTGTTCTCAGGGCCGGCCAAGGCAGAAGATGGCCGCGTGGCGGCTCTTAAAGTACCGGGTGGTGCCAAGCTTTCCCGTAAAGAGATCGACGAATACACCAAGTTCGTAGGTATCTACGGTGCTAAAGGCCTTGCCTGGATCAAAGTGAACGAGCGTGCCAAAGGGCTAGATGGCCTGCAGTCGCCGATCGTTAAGTTCATGGAAAACGTGGTCGAAGAGCTGCTTGATCGTGTCGGCGCTGAAGATGGTGACATTATCTTCTTCGGTGCGGATAAAGCGCGTATCGTCAACGAAGCCATTGGCGCGCTGCGTGTCAAGCTGGGTGCCGACCTGAACCTTTACACTCAAGCCTGGGCGCCGCTGTGGGTCGTTGACTTCCCCATGTTCGAAGCCGACGACAATGGCCGTCTAAGCCCGCTTCACCACCCATTTACAGCGCCCTCCTGCTCGCCGGAAGAGCTGAAAGCAGACCCGGCTAGCGCGCTTTCTCGCGCTTATGACATGGTGCTTAACGGTACCGAACTGGGCGGCGGCTCTATCCGTATTCACAATCAAACCATGCAAAGCACCGTGTTTGATATTTTGGGGATTGGCGAAGAGGAAGCGCAAGAGAAGTTCGGCTTCCTGCTGGATGCCTTGCAGTACGGCGCACCGCCCCATGGCGGCTTGGCCTTCGGTCTGGACCGCTTAGTCATGCTCATGGCTGGTGCGAAAACCATTCGTGAAGTCATCGCCTTCCCGAAAACCCAAAGTGCTGCTTGTTTGATGACCGATGCACCGGGTGAAGTCAGCGCTGATCAGCTCAAAGAGCTGAACATTCGCTTACGCCAAAAAGCCAAAGCGGAAGCAGCGGGCGAGTAAGACCGCCTTCACGTTTTGACGAGTACAACACCGACGCTTAGCGTCGGTGTTTTTGTTTTAGGCAGTGCCAAGAGAAAAATCCATGGACGAAAAACAGCTGGCGACCACGGTCAGAATTTTAGGCATTGACCCAGGCTCACGTATCACCGGTTACGGCGTGATTGATCTAATAGGCGTGAAGCCTCGCTATGTGGCCAGTGGCTGCATTCGTACGGCTGATGGTGCACTGGAGCAGCGTTTGGCGCAAATATATGCCGGTATTAGCGAAGTGATTGGCCTGCACCGCCCTGATGCTGTTGCAGTAGAGCGGGTTTTTATGGCTAAAAATGCTGATTCGGCCCTCAAGCTAGGCCAAGCCCGCGGCGCAGCATTGGTTTGTTTGGCTAACCATGGGCTGAGTATCGCGGAGTACGCCGCTCGGCAGATTAAGCAAGCGGTAACCGGGCAGGGCGGCGCTGATAAAAGCCAGGTGCAGCATATGGTCACCACGCTGCTCGGCCTGTCGGCGACACCCCAGGCAGATGCCGCCGATGCACTAGCCATTGCACTGACCCACGCTTTTGCTGGCAACGCCCTGGTGGCGGCGACTCCTTCACGCAGTAAGCGCCGCTCATCAGGGCGATGGCGGCTCTAGGCATTACTGGTCATCTGTACAGAGTGGCTTTATAGTGGCTGCTGTTTTGATTGGCTGCGAGGCATATAATGATTGGACGTTTAACCGGCCTGTTGTTGGAAAAACAGCCGCCCTGGATGGTGGTAGATGTGCATGGCGTTGGTTATGAGCTTGAAGCCTCCATGAACACCTTTGTAGCGCTGCCCGCTCCCGGCGAGCAGGTGTCACTCTATACCCATCTCACCATCCGTGACGATGCGCATTTGCTCTATGGGTTTGGGCGAGAGCATGAGCGAGCGCTGTTTCGCGCCTTGATCAAAGTGAATGGCGTAGGGCCGAAACTTGCGTTAGCGATCCTGTCGGGTATGGATGAAGATGCCTTTATGCGCTGTATCAGAGATGACGACAGCAAAGCGCTGACAAAACTGCCAGGCGTTGGTAAAAAAACGGCGGAACGGTTGATTATCGAAATGCGTGACCGCTTTCCTGAGTGGGAGCATGGCAACGATGCGCCGTTGGCTCTTGAAGCGACAAGCGTGCGAGCTGCTCCAAGGGATCATTTGGCGGATGCCGAAGCAGCCCTGGTGAGCTTGGGTTATAAGCTGACAGAAGCGACGAAAATGTTAGCCGACGTCGACCCCAATCAAACTACCGAAGCTTTGATCAAAGCCGCGTTAACCAAACGCATGTCCGGTTAGACCAGCACGAGTGCAATAGCGTGTACTCATTAGTCAGCACTCTAGAAGAGTCTTTATGTTAGAACACGACCGATTAATTGCCGCTGAGCCAGAGCAGGGCGAAGTGCGCATCGACTATGCTATTCGTCCGAAACATCTCAAAGACTATATTGGCCAGCCTCGGGTTCGCGAACAGCTTGAGATTTTTATTGGAGCAGCCAGGCTACGCGAAGAGAGCTTAGACCACACGCTGGTGTTCGGACCGCCAGGCTTAGGTAAAACGACGTTGGCGAATATTATCGCTACTGAAATGGGCGTGGGACTTAAATCTACTTCTGGCCCGGTGCTGGAGCGCGCGGGGGATCTCGCCGCTATGCTGACCAATCTTGAACCGGGCGATGTGCTGTTTATCGATGAAATCCATCGCCTCTCACCCGTGGTGGAAGAGGTCCTTTATCCCGCGATGGAGGACTTTCAGCTCGATATCATGATTGGCGAAGGGCCCGCCGCACGTTCTATTAAACTTGACCTGCCCAGATTTACGCTGGTGGGCGCCACCACTCGTGCGGGGTTGTTGACCTCACCGCTGCGTGACCGCTTTGGTATCGTTCAGCGTCTTGAGTTTTATAACCTGGAAGAGCTGACCGAGATTGTCGCCCGCTCAGCACGGCTACTAGGCGTTGAAACCAGCCATGAAGGTGCCATTGAAGTCGCGCGCCGCTCCCGTGGTACGCCGCGTATCGCCAACCGACTGTTGCGCAGAGTGCGGGACTACGCCGAAATAAAGGGAGATGGCGTTGTAGATGTGACATTAGCGGATGCGGCGCTCAATATGCTAAATGTCGATCACCACGGTTTGGATCACATGGACCGCCGTTTACTGCTGGCGATGATCGACAAATTCGATGGTGGCCCGGTGGGCGTTGACTCACTCTCTGCGGCCATCGGCGAAGAACGCGACACCATCGAAGATGTGATTGAACCTTACCTTATTCAGCAGGGGCTAATGATGCGTACACCAAGAGGCCGTGTGGTGACTCGTCAAGCCTGGCTACACTTTGATAAGACGCCCCACGAACAGTCAATTGATGTTGAGGGAGAACGTCGGCCATGACGGGCGAATTTAGCATACCAGTGCGTGTTTACATGGAAGATACTGACGCCGGTGGAATTGTCTACTACGTTAACTACCTGAAGTTTATGGAACGGGCGCGCAGCGAGTGGCTAAGAGAATTAGGCCTTAATCAGCAAACGTTGCTAGACGAAGGTACACAGCTAGTGGTATACCGCATGGCCTGCCACTATGCCAAACCCGCACGATTGGATGAGGCACTGACGGTAACTGCCAACATTGCGGAAAAAGGTCGTTGCCGGATGACATTTGAACAACTGGTTCGGCGCGACGAGGAACTCTTGTGCTCCGCAACAGTCGAGATAGCCTGCTTAAACGCTACGACACTGCGTCCAAAAGCGTGGCCATTGTCGCTTAACACCACACTCCAGTCGAAAACGACATTAATTGATTGATGAGGGCAACTGTGAACGATAACACCATGTCCATTCCCCACTTAATAATGAGTGCCAGCATTGTGGTACAGCTGGTCATGCTGCTGCTAGTGGTGGGGTCAATCCTCTCATGGGTGGTGATCTTTCAGCGCAGCATTGCGCTACGCCGAGCCAAGCAAGAGTACAACCAGTTTGAAGAGTCGTTTTGGTCAGGTGTTGACCTAAACGAGCTCTACCGCGAAATTCCTGCTGATGCCCCTCGTCATGGAGCGGAGCACATTTTCCAGGCAGGTTTTCGGGAATTTAACCGCCTAATGCCTAAAACCCGCAGTGCCGATACGGTACTGGAAGGTGTCCAGCGCAGCATGCGAGTCGCCTGGTCGCGGGAAGAAGACCGCCTGACCCAACATCTTGTTTTTCTGGCAACGGTTGCCTCCGCCAGTCCTTATATCGGCTTATTTGGTACGGTATGGGGCATTATGGGCTCATTCCAATCGCTTTCCATGACCCAGCAAGCCACACTAGCGACCGTTGCCCCCTGGATTGCAGAAGCACTAATTGCCACAGCAATGGGACTTTTCGCGGCGATCCCTGCCGTTATTTTCTATAACCGACTATCCAATAACGCCTCTCGCTTACTGGGTAAATACGAAGACTTTGCTGAAGAGTTTCACGCAATCTTGCACCGTAACTTGCAAGGGCGTGACGGCAAACCTAGCGCTAGTTAAGGGAGTCTGCCATGCAAGGTCCGTTCAATCGTAGTGGCAAAAGCAAGCCGATGGGGGAGATCAACGTTGTCCCTTTTATCGACGTGATGCTGGTACTGCTTGTCATTTTTATGATTACTGCTCCCATGCTGACACAAGGCGTTCAAGTAGATCTGCCTCAAGTCACCTCTGAGCCTATTGAAACCCAGGAAGATAATGACCCGATCATCATCTCGGTAGATCGCGATGGCGGCTACTTTATTACTCTGGGAGAAGATTCGACGGCGGTTTCTCTGGAGCAAATGTCGGAGCGAGTGACTGCTATTCTTCAGCGTCGTCCCGGTACGCCTGTGATGGTGCGCGGAGATCGCAATGTGCCTTATGGCCAGATTGTGCTGCTGATGAGCACACTGCAGAGTTCGGGTGTCGCCAACGTAGGGCTGCTCTCAGAGCCGCCCCAAGATGGTTAAGGGCGAGTCGCACATGGCTGTAAAACCACCGCGTGACCCACAAGACGTTGGCTACACGTGGCCAACGATTTTGGCTGTTGCCGTGCACTTGCTCGTGGTTATCTTTAGCTTGGTCAAGCTGCCCAGCATGTCGGCGGAACCAGACTCTTCTTCGATCGTACAAGCGACGTTCGTGAGCAAGGAAACGTTCACTGATCAGGCCCAGCAAGTCACTGAGCAACAGGCCGCAATGAACAATGCCTCTGAACCCGAAGAGCCCGATCCAGAGCCGCCTAGCGATGAGCCTTCCGCGGCGGAGCAGCAAGCTGCCGCCGAGGCAGCCCAGCGCGAAGCAGAAGCTGAGGCAGCGGAACAGGCTCGCGCGCTAGAACAAGCCCAAGCAGAAGCTGAAGCCGAAGCCCGGCGTCGCGCAGAAGAAGCTGAGCGATTAGCCGAACAGCAAGCGGCAGAAGCCCAAGCACGTGAAGCGGAAGAGCAGCGTGCGCAGGTAGAGGCCGAAGCCCAGCGCCAGCGTGAAGCGGAAGCAGAGCGTGCACGGGCGGAAGCCGAGGCTCAGCGCCAACGTGAGGCTGAAGAGCAACGCGCTCGGGAAGAAGAGGCCCAACGTGCCCGTGAAGCAGAAGCCCAACGCCAGCGCGAAGCGGAAGAACAACGTGAGCGTGAAGCCGAAGCGCAGCGCCAGCGGGAGGAAGAAGCTCGTCGCCAACGGGAAGCGGAGGAGCAGCGCGCTCGCGAAGCAGAAGCCCAGAAACAGCGTGAAGCAGAAGAGCGTCGTGCTGCTGAGGCAGCCGAAGCGGCCATGCAACGTCAGTTAGCAGGCGAGGCAGAAGCGGCCGCTAATGCACAGCAGGCCCAACAGGCGGCAAACAGCTTTATTAACATTGTCCGGCGTGCTGTAGAGCAAGCGTGGGTTATCCCTCCAGGAGCGAGCAACGCAATGAGTGCTACGATACAAGTGAGGCTTGGTCCATCGGGTGAGCTACTAGCGACCTCTGTCGCTTCATCCAGCGGTGATAGTGCTTTTGATCGCTCAGCTATGCAGGCGGTGGAACATGCAGCACCGTTTGGCGAGTTACGTGACTTGCCAGCGGAACAGCAGCGTACTTTACGTCAATTTAATCTGCGATTTACCCCGGGGGATGTTCGCTGATGCAAACGTTAAGCAAAATGTGGCTTTTTTGCGTACTGCTACTAATCAGCAGCGTAGCAAGCGCTAATTTAACCATTGAGATAACGCGTGGTAGCGATCAGGCGTTGCCTATCGGGGTCGTGCCATTCGCAGGCAGCGAAGGCCTACCTGAAGATGTCGCGCAAATTGTACAAGACGACCTTGAACGCAGCGGATTTTTCGCACCGCTAGAGCGTAGTGCTATGTTCGACCGTCCAAGCCAAGCGTCTGACGTAGAGTTTGGCACTTGGAGATCGCTGGACGTGCGTTATCTCGTCGTTGGGCGCGCGCAGCAGACAGGCAACGGTTATGAGTTGCAGTTCGACCTGGTCGATATTAGCGGCCAACGTCCCATGATCAGTGAAACCGTGACTGCCAGTGGCAACGACCTTCGTGGTGCGGCGCACTACATCAGTGACCAAATTTTCGAGGCGATTACCGATATTCGCGGCGCTTTCTCAACCCGCATTGCTTACGTTACGGCTCAGGGCCTAGGCGATAACATGCAGTTTGGGTTGTATGTGGCTGATGCCGATGGCCGTCGAAGCCAGCAGGTGCTGACCTCGGATCAGCCCATTATGTCGCCCGCTTGGTCGCCGGATGGCCGCAAGCTGGCGTATGTCTCTTTCGAAACAGGCAAGGCGTCTATCTACATCCAAGACGTTAATACAGGTCAGCGCGTTCAAGCCACCTCATTTGGTGGTATCAATGGTGCGCCAACATGGTCGCCAGATGGCCGTCGTATCGCCATGTCGTTATCCAAAGACGGTCAGCCAGAAATTTACGTGCTGGACGTAGCTAACCGTTCGCTGGACCGTATTACTAACAGCAACAGTATCGATACCGAGCCCGCGTGGTCTCCTGATGGTCGTAGCTTGATTTTTACGTCGGATCGCAGCGGTGGCCCGCAGATTTATCAAACCTCGTTAGGCAGTGGAGAGACCAACCGACTGACCTTTACGGGCAACTACAACGCCCGTGCACGCTTTTCGCCAGACGGTGAAGAAATCTTTTTGATTCACCGTTCCAGCCGCGGTTTTCAAGTGGCGAAGCAGAATCTTGAGAGTGGCCGCTTAGTGGTATTAAGCGAATCAACAAGAGATGAATCTCCTAGTGTTGCGCCGAACGGGACCATGGTAATCTTCGCTACCCAACAGGGTGGTAGCGGAGTACTAAGTGCCGTTTCAGCCGATGGCCGCTCGTCATTTAGGTTGCCCGCAGCACAAGGTGATGTACGTGATCCCGCGTGGTCACCTTTCTTAAATTAATAGATGAACAGCACTAACTTCTGTTTTCAGGCAAGGAGTCTGATTATGCAACTTAAGCCGTTGGCTCGCTCATTAGCAGTCGCTTTATCTATCGTAGTTATCGCTGGCTGTTCCAGCACCGGCGGAACCCAAGACGGAGACTCGTACGGAAGCCAGGATGGCAGCAGTATGGGGTCTAGCACGTCTGGTGTTGGCACTAGTGGTCAGTATGGCTCAACGTCAGGTTCTGGCGCTGCTGGTCAGCAGGCGGATTCTCGTATTCCTGAAGTACGCACTATTTACTTCGATTACGATCGCGATACCATTAAGAGCGAATACGAATCTGTGGTAATGGCTCATGCGCGCTACCTGCGTGCTAACCCGAACGCCCGTGTTGTTCTTCACGGTCACACCGACGAACGCGGTACCCGTGAATACAACATGGCGCTAGGTGAGCGTCGTGCGGGAGCCGTACAGCGTTTCCTGAATATTCAGGGCGTATCACCTTCACAAATGAGCGTGGTTAGCTACGGTGAAGAGCGTCCGGCAGTGAGTGGCCAAAACGAAAGCGCCTACTCGCAAAACCGTCGCGTCGTCTTTAACTACTGATAGTATTGGCGTGCCCTGGCACGCCAACTGTATCACTCGGAGCTATCATGAATCACAGTCTCAAACGCTATTTTGAGAGGCTGTGCGGTGCGGGAGCCATAGCGCTCCCGCTGTCCGTATTGCCTTTATCCCTTCTGTCAGCATCCGCCTTGGCGCAGCAGCCGCTGGTCCAAGACCTCTCCTCAGGTTCGTCCAATAGCTTTTATCAGCAAACTCAGCGGCAAGAGTCGTCAGGCGGTAATCTTGTCCTGTTTAACCAAGTGCAAGAGCACCAGCAGGAAATTCAACAGCTGCGTGGCCAGATTGAAGAACTGCGTCACCAGTTAGAGCAACTGCGAAACCAATCGCAGCAGCAATACCTGGATATTGAAGACCGCTTGATGAGCAGCGCGCCCAGTCAAATTGAGCAGGCAACGCCTCAAGTTGAGCCAGAAGTAGCGGAGCAGGTTGTGCAAGCGCCTTCCGCCCGTAATGTAAGTGAAGACGCACAAGCGGCTTATCAAGCTGCATTTGCCCACGTTCAGGCGCGCCAGTTTGAAGATGCTATTGCGGCCTTTGAGTCCTTTGTGGCCGACCACCCAGAAAGTAGCTTGACGGCGAACGGCCATTACTGGCTGGGCGAACTTTATGCTGCAGAGGGTGAGTTAGATGCAGCTGATCAAGCCTTCACGCGCGTTATTGAGCAGTACAACGGTAGTACCAAAGTACCCGATGCACTCTACAAGCTCGGCTTGGTTAAGGCGCGTAAAGGCGAAGCAGAGCGTAGCCGCGAGCTGTTGGAACAAGTGCGGGATGACTATCCCCAAAGCAGTGCCGCTGGGTTGGCCAATGACTTCTTACGCCAGTCGGCGGGTTAATACCGTTTACTTTTTTAGCTTCAAGGAAACCTCATGAGCTGCAAAATCGACTATCAACCAGCGCCCAATCTGCTAGAAAATCGCGTCGTGTTGGTAACCGGTGCGGGAGATGGGATTGGCCGCGCGGCGGCATTAACCTATGCCCGTCATGGGGCTACCGTTATATTGCTAGGCCGCACTATTGCTAAACTTGAACGCGTTTATGATGAAATTGAAGCGGCTGGCGGGCCACAGCCGGCTATTTTTCCGCTCAATTTTGAAGGGGCGACACTCAAAGATTTTCACGATATGGCAGAAACGCTGGATAAAGAGTTTGGCCGTCTAGATGGGTTATTGCACAACGCTGGGCTGCTTGGCCGCATTACTCCGTTCGAGCAGTATAATCCCGAACTGTGGAGTCAGGTAATGCAGGTCAATATCAATGGTCCCATCTGGATGACTCAAGCGCTGCTGCCATTGCTCCAGGCGTCTGATGATGCATCGGTTATCTTCACTTCCTCCAGCGTTGGCCGTAAAGGGCGAGCGTATTGGGGTGCCTATTCTGTGTCAAAATTCGCCACAGAAGGATTTATGGAGGTGCTGGCTGATGAATTAGAGAATCAGACGAATGTTCGGGTGAATACGCTGAATCCAGGTGCTACGCGTACCCAAATGCGCCGCACTGCTTACCCAGGTGAAGATCCGTTTACACTGCGTACGCCTGAAGAGGTCATGCCCACTTACCTATGGCTGATGGGGCCTGATAGTAAAGGCGTTAGCGGCCAGAAGTTTGACGCCCAGCCGCCACGCGTCTAACGTTTCCACACTGGCGAAGGCTAATCAGTGCGGTGGTCATGAAGAGCGGCTACCAGCTCATCACACGTTGTAAACCACAGGTCGGCAGGCCAGCTCTGGTAGTCGTCTTCTTCACTGATATAGCCATAGCCCACGGCGACAGCCGTCATACCGGCTGCTTTAGCCGCTTGCATATCGCGAACATGGTCGCCGATATACCAGCACGCCTCGGGGGAAACACCGAGGCGTTTTGCTGCTTCCCAAAGCGGCTCAGGCGCAGGTTTTTTAACACTTAAGTCATCAGCGCAGAGCAACGCCCCTGGCGTTAGCGCCAGCGCTTCCAAAAGCGGCAAGGTATAGCGCCGCGGTTTATTAGTCACAATTCCCCAAAGTCGCTCTTCACTGTGCCACTGCGTTAGCCACTCATTTAACGGCTCGAAAAGCTTGCTATGGACCGCCACCGCTTGCTCGTAAGCATCCAGCAAGAACTGCCTTGCCTCATCATGCTCGTCACTACCGCTTTCAAGGCCAAGCGCCAGCGTGACCAGGGCGCTGCCACCATTAGACACTTGCCCACGTATTTCCTGGAACGGCAGGGCCGCTAAGCCGTGATGGGCTCTTAACGCGTTAGTTGCGGCAGCCAAGTCGGGGGCGGTATCTACCAATGTGCCATCTAAATCAAACAGTATCGCCTGGGGGGAGGGTATCAACATTTACTCGCTCGCTTTGCGGCAGTACATCATGTAATTGACGGATACATCATGAGGAACCAGACGATAGTGCCGTGTAATAGGGTTATAAGTAAGTCCCGTTTGCTCACGCACCTCAAGAGAGGCCGTACGCGCCCAGTGTGCCATTTCGGAAGGGCGAATAAACTTGGCGTAGTCGTGGGTACCACGGGGCAGCAGCTTCAACACGTATTCGGCCCCTAGGATGGCAAAGGCGTAAGACTTCGGCGTGCGATTGAGCGTTGAGAAAAACACATAGCCTCCAGGGCGAACCAGTGTACTGCAGGCACGGATAACCGAGGCGGGGTCGGGTACATGCTCCAACATCTCCATGCAGGTCACCACATCATAGTGCCCGGGCTCTTCAGCGGCTAAACCTTCAACGCTGATATGCCGGTACTCTACCGTAACGCCACTCTCTTCAGCGTGAAGCCGCGCCACCCCTAGCGGTGCTTCCCCTAGGTCAATGCCCGTCACGCTGGCTCCTCGATGGGCCATCGATTCGCTCAAAATACCGCCACCGCAACCTACATCCAGCACTTTCTTACCAGCCAGCCCAGCCCGAGCATCGATAAAGTCCAAGCGCAGAGGGTTAATATCGTGAAGCGGTTTAAATTCGCTCTCTGGATCCCACCAGCGACTGGCAAGTGCTTCAAATTTCGCAACTTCTGCGGCATCGACATTGTCTTGATAGCGGCGAGTGGTGCTATCCTGAAGTGTCACTGACATGGTGTAACCCCCATCGGCAGTTGGTCTTGAGTGAAATGAATATGGTTTGCCATTTCGCGGTGGTTAGCGGCAAGGTGGCATCCACTCAAACGTTGAGTATTATGGTTATTCTAACCACTCCTAACGCGAAACGCATGGAAAGGAACTCAGCATGACGCCTAACACTTTATTTTATCGGCGCTTATTGGCCAGGGAGAGTATCTGAATGCGTGTATTGCTGCATGGTAGTGAATTAAGCGCCGCAACTGCGGCGGCGGCGCTTGCTTGGGTAGGTCATCACGTTGACTGGTTACTCCACGAGAGCGTTCCGTGGCCAACGCTGGCCAGTGCTGACTGGCTACGCCGAGAACCATCGCTGATGGCACAGATTGAGCAAGCTATGGCAGCAGGCAACTTAACCATCGTTGCTACTCCTGACGTCTCTGAAACGCCTGATATTGTTTGGTTAGCGCTTTCTCCTAGTCAGCGTCAGTCAGCCAATTCGCTTTTACAACACCCAATGTTTCAGGAGTACAGCGGCGCGGTGCTGGTCAATAATTCAACATTCCCAGTGGGCGAGACCGAGCGTTTGCATTCGCTAATGGGACACCAGCATAGTCGTGTGGCACTGCCTGACACTCTGGAAGAAGGGCGAGCCTGGCTCTCTTTTACTCGTCCAGTGCGCTGGCTGCTCGGGTGCGATGACGCCATGGGTGAGCAAGTGACAAGAGAGCTACTGCGTGCCTTCAATCGTCGTAGCGAAGTGTTTCAATGCATGCCTTGTCGTGCCGCTGAACTGACCAAGCTGGCCATCAATGGTATGTTGGCTACCCGTATCAGCTATATGAATGAAATTGCAGGTCTTGCCGATACGTTAGGAGTAGACGTTGAGCATGTACGCCAGGGTATGGGCGCAGATACGCGGATAGGGTTTGAGTACCTTTATCCAGGATGTGGCTTTGGTGGCCCTAACTTCTCGCGTGATTTGATGCGCTTAGCCGATGTTCAGTCATCCAGTGGTCGCTACTCGGCGCTGCTTGAGCAGGTGATGGACATCAATGAGCAGAAAAAAGAGACGCTGTTCAGAAAGTTGTGGGGATTTTTTGAGGGTGATTTAGCAGGCAAAACGGTAGCGATATGGGGTGCCGCGTTCAAACCAGGCACCGCCCGGATTGATCATGCACCGGTGTTAACGCTGCTTGAAGCGCTCTGGGCACAGGGAGTCACGGTCAAACTACACGACCCGGCGGCTATTCCAGCGCTCTACTCGGCGGTTGGGCAGCGGAATGATTTAATGACGTTCGAGGATGATCCTTATCTTGCCTGCCAGGGTGCAGACGCCCTGATGCTAGTGACCGAATGGAAAGCCTACTGGAATCCTGACTGGCACCGCTTAGCCTCACTGCTACGCGAAAAGCTAATATTGGATGGACGCAATATCTACGACCCCACTTTTGTAGCCAGCTGCGGCTTACATTATCGGGGAATTGGACGACGCGCCGATCCAACGACGCCCTAAGGAAAACATATGTCCGATGTCACTTCATCTCAGCGTATTGTTCCCGACGTGGATCAAAGCCTGACAGCACAGCACTTACGCCATCGCAGGGGGCCGCGATTATGGCCGCTTTGGCTCGTATTGATTCTGTTGATGTTGCTATTAGGCGCAGCAGCAGTAGGGGTTTGGTACGAAAGAGAGAGGTTGCTAGCAGAAGTGCATCGTGTGAGTGGTGAGGTGTCTAATCTTCACGCAAGGCTCGACTCCGATGACACAGAGGCCCAAGATGCGATAACCTTTGTACAAGCTCAGATATCCACTCTATTCCAAGAGCAGGAGCAGCTGGCTGTGGCATTGACTAATACGCGTGAAGAGCTCTACGGGCTTCTCACAGAAAATGAAGAGCTTGTATCAAATGAGGCCCTTGAGACATTTTCACAACGATTCGAGCAATTTCAGGAGCAAGCAGCCCTTCGTGATAGCCAGCTAGCCGCTATTCGGACATCGCTAGATGCCTTAGAGCAAGCGGGTACCTCTGGTAGGCAAAATTTAGTGGAGGAGGTTACTCATTTAGAGGAGGTCATCAACCAGCGGCTCGATACCATGGAGCGCCAGGTAGCCAGCGACCGAACCGCTACTGAAGAGCAATTGAGTATCTGGCGGGAAAATATCGAGCAGCAGTTAACGCAGCTCTCTTCTACTGTCGCTGAAGTTAATACTCAAGAAGAGCCTGCTAGCCAAGCTGAATTAACAGCGCTGGAAGCGCAGTGGACCCAGCGCTTAAACACGCTTGAGAGCGACTTACGGCAGGTCCGGCAGGCGCAGCTAGCCTTTAGTGCGCAGATGGAAATGCTGCGCAATTAAATAGCAGCATCACGATGTGGAATAAACAAGCCACTAAGCCGGTGATAGGGTTAGGGATATAACGGTATGGGAAGACAACGGCGGTGGCCTACGGCCAAACAAGTGGCGTATTTACTGGTGCTGCCGCTGATGTCTGCTTCATCGGTCTCTTGGGCCCTTGAAGCAGACATCAGCGGTGTTGATGGGCGTGTGCTAGTTAATATTGAGGCCTATTTAGAAAATATTGAGGCCGACCAGTACACCGATGCCCGCTTGGAAGGTGAAATACGCCAGCGCACGCAAGAAGCCATGCGAGTATATGGCTATTACGAACCTGATATTACTGTCGAGCTAGATCAGCCGCCCATCGCCGTGCGTATTGAATCAGGACCTCAGGTAGTGATTGAAGTACTCGACATCAGTATTACAGGGGATGCGAACAATGACCCCCCTTTCCAAGACGCGCTTGATGATTTTCCTTTAAAGCAGGGGGAACCGCTGCGTCATGCCCCCTGGGACAGCCTACGTAGCCAGTTTGCCGGTCTAGCTATTGAGCGGGGCTACTTCGACTGGGGGTTTTCAGATCGACGGATGGAAGTGCGCCCTTACTTGGAAAGCGCTCGCCTCTATATGGCCTTTGATAGCGGGCCACGCTATCACTTTGGCGATACATTTATTACGGGCAGCCATATTGAACCTGAGCGGCTGCGACAAATGCAGACGTTTCGTGCTGGTGAGCCTTACCTAGCGGAATCCCTGGCCCGCTATAATCAGCGTTTAGCTGAAACAGGATGGTTTAGTTCTGTCTCCGTACGGCCCCGGCTGGAAACAGCTCAAGAATTGACAATCGCTCCGCCGAGCGGAGGGTCGCCCTGGTGGAACGAAGCCACTGCATCGCAGCCTGAACGCTCTAGAGTAAGTAGCGCAGCGCTTGCCAGTGCTCTCAGTATTAACAGCCGTGACGATACCCGCTTGCCCATCGATGTCAGTGTCGAGCCGGCAGATCGCCACCAGTTTGAGGTAGGTATAGGTTATGCCACAGATGTAGGCCCACGCCTGCGTTTTGGCTGGCAGCAGCCATGGATCAACCGGTTTGGTCACAGTCTGGATCATGATCTCTATCTTTCTGCCCCTGAACAGCGTTTTACGGGGGTATACAATATTCCGCTAGAGGACCCGATACGGGATAACTACCGCCTGCAGTATGGCGTGCGCAATATTGACGATGGCGACACAAAATCCTTGGAAGGCACCGTAGAAGTGGCTCGGCGTTGGGAATTTGAGAACCGTTGGGTACAAACGCTCTACTTCCGCACAACGTATGAAGACTTTACCCAAGGCGGCCAAGCTGATGAGGTTTGGCTGTTTTATCCAGGGATTCAGTGGTCGCGAACCCGCACTCGTCCTCAACGTTTTCCTCTGTGGGGCGATCGTCAGCAGTTATCGATTGAGTACTCTGACAGAGCCTGGGGGTCTGACGCCAAATTCACCCGGCTAACCGGCGATACCGAATGGATTCGCACCATCGGCAATGACAACCGCTTTTTAGCTCGATTAAGCATTGGCGCTATCGAGACCAGTGACTTTGACAAGCTTCCGCCATCGCTGCGTTTCTTCGCAGGCGGTGATCGCAGCGTACGCGGTTACTCCTACGAGAGCTTGTCACCGCGTAATGAAAAAGGTCGCTTACGTGGCGGCCAACAAATGCTGACCTCCACATTAGAGTATCAGCGTCGTGTTACGGGAGACTGGTGGGGCGCCACCTTTATTGATACAGGGGATGCGTTCGATAATTGGGGCCCGACTGGCCTTAAAACAGGCGCGGGCGTGGGCGTGCGCTGGGTGTCTCCCGTCGGCCCGATACGTTTCGACATCGCACATCCCTTTGATATCGACGACGCTTTCCGCGTGCACTTTTCGATTGGTCCAGAATTCTAGGAGAGCTCTTTGGCTAAGGTTGATTCAAAAGCGCCCCAAAACCGTCAGATGCTCTCACCTAAGCGCCGTACTTGGTTAGCGTTCTGGAGCCTGTTATGCCTTATCATCGTATTGCCGTTATGGCTGTTTGGGTTAATTGCCTTAGTTGCCGGGGTGGCGCTCTCCCCTTGGGGAACCGGGCAGCTGTTTTCCCAAGGTGAACAACGTGGTTTTTTCACCTACGAGCAGCAAGAGGGCGCGCTACTGGACAGCTTTCGTCTGCAAGGCTTTCAAATGGCTGTTGGTGGCACTCAAATTACGCTAGAGGATTTTGAGCTTGCCTGGGCAGAAGATTGCTTGCTATCCGGTCAGTTATGCTTAGACACGCTACGCGTTGAGGGTGCAGATATTCGCTTAGCTGAAAGCTCAGCAACCGAGGAGCCGCCACAGGAAAGCAATGCACCGTTCAGCATTTATCTGCCGTTTCCGATTGAACTGCGCGATATCGCTCTCAATAACGTACAGCTGACGCTGGCCGACGGTACACAAGTGGGCTGGGAAGCATTTGCTACTTCCATAACCGCCGAGCAGCAGCAAGTCACTATCGCACCTACCACACTGGAAGAGCTTTCTCTCTACTTGCCGCCATCTCCCGGCGTGCTGTTGACGCAAAAGATAGATACATCGCTAAACGCCGCCGGTATAGACGGCGCTATTCAGCTAGCTCAGCCGGCGAAGCCTGCGGCTGACAATGAGGCTATTGCCCTTAGCGAGCGTGAGCGGCTTACGCTTCCCGAGATTCAGCTGCCGATTAACGTAGAGCTGGCATCACTGTTAGTCACTGACGTAACAATAAGTGGCGCTGCTGAGTATCAGGTTGAGCGACTGCTTGTAGAAGCTCGGGCCGAGGGCAGCGACATAACGCTAAGCACTCTGGAGCTTGCCACACCTGATGCTGACGCCACCTTATCTGCCAATGTCACTCTAAGCGGCGACTACCCACTGGATGCTGCGGTTCGTGCAGAACTATGGCTACCCGAATTATTCCCAGCACTTAGCGGTGAGCAGGTGTCACTGAATCTTTCTGGTAGCCTTGCTGACCTGACCGCGAATCTCAACGCAACCGGGCCCGTTAATGCGTCATTGACTGCACAAGTAGATGCGTTAACTCCCACGCTCCCATTTGAAGCGCAACTAGAGAGCGACCGTTTGCAGTGGCCGCTAGTTGACAACAGCGAGATTCCAGAGGCGTCATCGGATGAACCTGCCACTACAGCTGAGAGCTACGTGCTGGAAAACCTTAGCCTTGGTGTCAACGGCAGCCTGGAGGCCTATCAAGTAACGCTTGAAACGAATGCCGAAGGCCCACAAGTGCCTGCCACCGCCATCCGTTTGAGTGGAGAGGGCGATTTAGCCTCTTTCCATTGGTCACCTCTCACCCTTACTATTAATGATAGTGAGCTTAGCAGCGAGGGCCGGGTAAGCTGGGAAGAGGCGATTGAGGTCGATACCAACGTGCGCTTGGAAAATGTAGATCCATCGCTGTTTGTTCCGCAGCTAGCTGGCAATCTAAGTGGTGATATCGTCGCCGGCGTACGCCAGCGCGGTGAGCGCTGGGACATTAGCCTGCCGGAGCTAGATATTCAAGGGCAGCTACAGGAGTACCCACTCACGCTCCAAGCTTCTCTTGAGGCTAACAGCGAACTGGAAGTTGATATTGAAGAGCTGCTCTTTACCCAAGGTGATAACCGTCTAACGGCATCAGGACAACTCAGCCAAGAGGCGATGTCTCTTGAGGCCAATATCGCGTTGAATCAGCTCCAAAGCTTACATCCTGATCTAGCAGGGACATTAACCGGTGATATTCAAGCCCAAGGCAGTTTCTCCCGGCCAGAAGTGGTAGTAGAGCTGAATGGTCGCAGTTTACGCTTTGCTGAAAATAGGCTAACTACGCTCTCTCTATCGGGTAATGTCGAGGGTCTTGACGACCCCGATCTCAATATCGAACTGGATTTGCAAGGCGTTAATGCAGGTGGGCAAGCGCTCGCGTCGGTCGCCCTTGACCTCACCGGGCGACTTTCCGAGCATGCCTTGCAACTCAGTACCACAGGCGAAGCCGATAACATTCTGAGCCAAGCTAATTTGGGCTTAGACGGGCGCTATAACCAGCAGGCTCAACAGTATCAGGCGCGATTAACCCCGCTGGAAGTTGATTCAGAAGCAGGGGACATTCGCTTGGAAGCGCCGCTGGATATCACTTACAATCTTGCTAACGGCCAGGCACGCTTAACACCTTTCTGCCTGCGTCGGTTGCAGGGCGGCCTCGTATGCTCTGAAGAGCCCATTACCGCGTCATCCGACCAGGGGCGTGCAGTGCTGAGTGTTCGCGAAGTACCCATGGAGATGCTGGAACCTTTCTTGCCAGAGGAGTGGAGCTTTGAAGGTGATACCACGGCGGATCTAGTAGCCAACTGGGGGCAGGGAGGCGCCCAGTGGCAAGCCAATCTTCAGCTGCTCAGTGAGTTAGCCATCACGGCAGTCAATGATTATGGTCAGCCAGTAGAGCTTCCCACTATTAATCTGGATGCGAAAATTGAAGCCAATCAAGCACAGGCCCAAGCGGATGTACTGCTTGCTCTGTCGGAAGTAGGTGAGCTTACGCTTAATCTAGCGGTAAACGACCCATTGGGTCAGGG
Source organism: Halomonas sp. Cn5-12 (assembly GCF_021532545.1). Classification (NCBI taxonomy): domain Bacteria; kingdom Pseudomonadati; phylum Pseudomonadota; class Gammaproteobacteria; order Oceanospirillales; family Halomonadaceae; genus Halomonas; species Halomonas sp. Cn5-12. Next base: position 47,059 of record NZ_JAKGAY010000012.1, on the reverse strand, counting down.
AGTGCTTGATGGTCAGCTACGGGCAAATAACATCACGTTAGCTCCCTATCGCCCTATGTTGGTGGGTATGGATGAGCTTGAAGGCGGCTTAAATGGCAACGTGCAAATTGGTGGCACCACAAGCCAGCCTGATTTACAGGGTGAACTAGCCTTACGCAGCCTGCGTATTAGCGGGCCCGATATTCCCATTACTATTGTGGATGGCGAGCTGGCGGTAGCCTTTGATGGCGAAGAGGGAAATATAGACGGTTTTCTCGCTGCCGAGCGAGGCCGGCTTTCGATTAGCGGTAACGCTTATTGGCCTACCGATGAAGCGTGGCGTATTGGCATAGACCTAAACGCAACTCAAGAGCCTTTGTTGGTGGTATTACCGCAGTTCGGTCGCCTGGAAGCCGCGCCAGATATTCGCATTCGTATTACCCCAAAGCGTCTGCAGGTACGGGGCAATGTGGATCTTCCCTGGGCTCGCTTAGAGGTGGGTGATCTACCTTCGTCAGCAACATCGCCAAGCCCGGATGAAATTATCATTACCGAGCGCGATGATCGTGAGGCTGAACGGCAAGCACGTCTTGCGGCAGAGGCTGGGAATGATCCCAGTGCAGCTGATGAACTGGCAGACACCGGTATGGCTCTGGATGTGCTGATTACACTGAATCTTGGGCGCGATATGCAAATTTCCGCCTATGGCCTGGAGTCAGGATTGGGCGGTAGCCTGGAGATTCGTCAGGATAGCGGAGCGCTTCAGCTGTTTGGCGACGTCAACTTAGTAAATGGCCGTTTCCAGGCATTCGGGCAAGATCTATTGATTCGTCGTGGTCAACTGATCTTTAGTGGTCCTCCGGGCTTGCCAGTGCTAGATTTTGAGGCCATCCGCAACCCGGATATCACCGAAGATGATGTGATTGCGGGGCTGCGCGTAACAGGCGATGCCGAACAGCCCAATGTGATGATCTTTTCAGAGCCCGCGATGGACGAGACCCGTGCGCTATCGTATTTGCTACGCGGCCGCGCGCCGGATGCTTCAGGCGGTGGTGTTGATAGCGCACTAACCACTGCGCTCATTGGTATGTCCCTTGGCCGCACCGGTGGGGCCGTTGGCTCTATCGGAGAAGCGTTTGGAATTGATGACCTGACACTTGATACCACTGGGGCGGGTGACGACAGTCAGGTAGCGGTGAGTGGCCAACTGTCTGATGATCTTCGCATTAGCTATGGCGTAGGTATTTTCTCCCCAATTGCAGAACTAACCTTACGCTATACGCTATGGCGGAACCTGTATCTACAGGCGGTGTCTGGTGCTAACCAAGCCGTTGACCTAATTTACACGTTCACGCGCTCAGGCGATCCTTATATTTATCCGCAGCAATAGAATAGAAGAGGGTGTTATGACGCTATTTACGAAACATCAAGCACCAGAAGGGCGCGATACACCCATTGAGACCAGCGACCTTCATACCATTACCGGACACTCTATACACCCACCGTTTGCTGAAGGTTATGAGGAAATTGTGTTGGGTATGGGATGCTTCTGGGGGGTAGAACGGCTGTTTTGGCAGCAGCCGGGGGTGTATGTGACGGCAGCGGGCTATGCTGGGGGCATCACGCCCAATCCAACGTACAAAGAGACTTGTACAGGCTTAACAGGGCACGCCGAAGTTGTCAAAGTGGTGTATGATCCACAACGGGTAAGTCTGACCACACTGCTGAACATCTTCTGGGAACAGCACGATCCTACGCAAGGTAACCGTCAAGGTAATGATATTGGTAGCCAGTATCGCTCTGCTATTTTCACCACTACCGAGGCCCAGCTGGCGGCTGCTAAGCAAAGCGCAGAGGCGTTCCAAGCAGCATTGCAACGCGCAGGCAAAGGGCGTATCACCACAGAGATCAAGCCACTCGACGTGTTCTATTACGCCGAAGCGTATCACCAGCAGTATTTAGATAAAAATCCTGGCGGTTACTGCGGTTTAAAAGGTACTGGTGTTACGTGTCCCATTGGTTGAGGTCCAAAAATATGCTGCTTCATCGCCCCCTTCAAAGTCAGGTTGCCCGTTCTGCCGGAACCTTCGTGGTGTTCGGTTTATTTAGCCTTGGGGCTCACGCTGAACAAGCGCCCGCAATGCCACAATCGGTTGATGACACACCTTTTGGTAGTGAGCGTGAAGCAGTTATCTGGCGACAGGATGAGCTAAAAGATCTAGAACGCCTGCTTCGTCAGCTGCGCTTTGACTTAGTCAATAATCAAGACGCTCGTGGTGCAGCCCCGCGCCTAGCGGAGCTGCAGGAGAAGGCTACTCAAGCCCACTTATTACCCGCATTTATTGCTGGAACCCATGGGCGAGGCTCTGATGCGAAACCAGAAATATGGGAAGAATGGGATGACTTTTCCGCTGGGTTTGTCGATTTGGAAGAGAAAGTAGGTGTCTTAATAGACGCTGCGGAACAGGAAGATTATCGAGCAGCTACACGGGCTTTTTCTGAGGTGGGTCTTAGCTGTCGAAGTTGTCACCGTGCCTACCGCTACGATTAACGAAGCGGTAGGCATCAGCGTTTAGTCGCTGGATTGAACGCGATCAATGCGATAAAGCGTTTCAACCTGCTCAAGACCACTGATAGTGCAGTTTAAATCCTTCACGCGACCGTCGCTCAGGCCGTATACCCAGCCATGTACCGAGATGGATTGGCCGCGCTGCCAAGCGCGCTGAAGGATTTTAGTGCGGCACAAACTGTTGACCTGGGCCTTCACATTCAACTCACACATGCGATCAATTTGATCTTCAATGGGCAAGTGATCGAGTGTGTCTCGATGGCGGTTGTACTGTTCACGGACTGAGTGAAGCCAATAATCTACCACGCCACATTCACCACCCGTGACAGCTGCTTTAATACCACCACAGCCATAATGCCCAACAATCATGATATGGCTTACATTGAGGACATCCACCGCATATTGAACAACCGACAGCGCATTCATATCGGTGTGGTGGAGAAGGTTAGCGACATTGCGATGCACAAATACTTCGCCTGGTGGCAGGGCGATAATTTGGTTAGCAGGAACGCGGCTATCTGAGCAGCCAATCCACAGGTAGTCAGGTGATTGTTGATTAGCGAGGCGTTTAAAGAAGTCAGGGTCTTCTTCACACATACGTTCCGCCCAAGCGCGATTGTTATCTAGCAGCGTAGCAATTTGATCAGACATCGAATCTCCGTGAGATAACATTATTCAGGGGTTGAGGGAGTCCATGCGTAGCGCAGCAGCATTTTTGTTACAAGGTAGGGCGTTTTAACCCCCCTTGCACAGAAGGTCAATCTTAGCGCTTACCTTAGCAGAGGGTAAGCACGGCAGTGGATAGGAGATAACCATGTCAGCGGATGCTGCATATGACTTCGATTTATTTGTAATTGGAGCGGGCTCAGGTGGGGTTCGCGCGGCACGTATGGCAGCAGCTACCGGCGCACGTGTTGCTGTTGCGGAAGATCGCTATTTAGGCGGTACTTGTGTCAACGTGGGCTGTGTACCCAAAAAGCTATACTCGTATGCTGCTCATTTTCATGACAGCTTTGATGATGCGGCAGGTTTTGGCTGGCGGCTGGCCTCACCAGCAACCTTCGATTGGCCTACGTTAAGAGATAATAAAACCAGCGAAATCAAACGGCTTAACGGCATCTACCAGCGCATGCTAGAAAGCGCAGGGGTAACACTGTTTAACGCTCGGGCCCGCGTTGTTGATCCACACACAGTGACACTAACCAATGCAGATGGCGAAGTGAGCGTCAGCGCCGAAAAAATCTTACTCGCGACAGGCGGCTGGCCCTGGGTACCCGAGTTTCCAGGGAGCGATCTTACCTTAACCTCTAACCAAGTATTTGACTTAGATAGCTTTCCTGAAAGGTTTTTAGTACTGGGTGGTGGCTATATTGCCGTCGAGTTCGCCAGTATTTTTAACGGATTGGGCAGCGAGACACATTTGATTTATCGAGGCGACCTGCTTTTAAAAGGGTTTGACCAGGAAGTCCGCGAGTTCACGCGTGATGAAATGGCCAAAAAGGGCGTTAACCTCCATTTTTCTGCCAACATTGCGCGCATTGAACGGACAGAGGGTGCTCTGCAGGTTGAGCTAACCACTGGGGAAACCCTAGAAGTGGATGCGGTGCTTGCCGCAACTGGGCGCAAGGCGAATACAAGCGGCCTGGGTATCGATGTACTAGGGATTGAGCTAAACAGCGAAGGCAAGCTGTCCGTGAATGAGCGTTATGAGACGCAGATTCCTTCAATACTAGCTTTGGGTGATCTAATCGCTGGGCCTGAATTAACGCCCGTCGCCCTGGCAGAGGCGATGCAACTGGTGGATATTCACTTCCATAAAAAAACGCCTAGGCCATTGGACTATGACACCATTCCTACTGCCGTTTTCTGTCATCCCAATATCGGTACGGTAGGCTTATCTGAAGAGGCGGCTAGGGAGAAGTTTTCCAAAATACGGGTCTACCGCACTGATTTCAGAGCCATGAAGCACACGCTTTCCGGTAGCCAGGAGCGCATGTTGATGAAACTGATTGTCGATGACGCCAGCGATGTTGTTGTCGGTGCCCACATGGTAGGTGAAGAAGCAGGCGAGCTGATTCAGGGTATTGCCATCGCCGTTCGAGCAGGCCTTACCAAAGAAGATTTCGACCGTACGGTAGGTATTCACCCCACTGGGGCCGAAGAGTTCGTCACCATGCGAACCCCCGCGCGCTATTAACCTTATTGATCAACAGCAATAGGCGAGCTTCGGCTCGCCTTTTTTGTCTCGCGCATCGGCATCACTGATCTAAACTCTGATGGTAGCGCCCAGAAACTTGATGCTAGAGTACGTAACGCTCGCTTGATAACCAAAAATTATAGAAAATGCGAGGATGAATAATATGGTTTTTGAATTGCTCATAATCAGCTGTTATAATGATTCTCAAATTCGCTACAGCGAAGCATAACCATGAGTACGCCTATTAAGCCTTTTACACCTTCTGCCGAGCTGGCTCGCCCAACCGTTGCTGATGCCGTGGTAGGCCATGCCGAAATGCCGCTTTTTATTCGTAAGCCCAATGCTGATGATGGTTGGGGGATTTACGAACTCATCAAAGCGTGCCCGCCGCTCGATGTTAATTCAGCCTACGCTTATCTGCTGCTAGCAACGCAGTTCCGCGATACCTGTGCTGTGGCTACCAACGAAGAGGGTGAAGTAGTTGGTTTTGTATCCGGTTATGTCAAAGATAATGCCCCTGACACCTATTTTTTATGGCAAATCGCCGTAGGTGAAAAAGCTCGGGGCACAGGTCTGGCACGCCGTCTGGTGGAAGCGATTATGTCGCGCCCTGAACTTGACGACGTTCACCACTTAGAAACCACGATCACCCCTGACAACCAAGCATCGTGGGGGTTGTTCCGTCGCCTAGCTGCACGCTGGCAGGCACCTTTGAACAGCCGTGAATACTTTTCGACAGAACAGCTTGGGGGAGAGCACGACCCGGAAAACTTAGTACGTATTGGGCCATTTCAAACCGATCATATTTAACGGTTGGTAAGTAATACCCTATAGGCTTGTTAAACCGTTTTCCCGCTCGTGTTGCCTTAGCTGTCACTGTTTTACTCGCTTGGCTTACACACTTGATAAGGAGGTCGCTAATGCAGACCCAAACATTCGAACGCATGGAATCCAATGTTCGTACCTATTCACGCTCGTTTCCTGTTGTCTTTACCAAGGCACAGAATGCGCGGCTGACCGATGAGAATGGTCGTGAATATATAGATTTTCTCGCCGGTGCTGGCACGCTGAACTACGGTCATAACAATCCGCATCTAAAAGAAGCGATGATTGACTATCTCTCCAGTGATGGGGTGGTTCATGGCTTAGATATGTGGACAAGCGCTAAGCGTGACTACCTGGAAACCCTAGAGAACGTCATTCTGAAGCCCCGTGGACTTGATTATAAAGTCCACCTGCCTGGCCCGACCGGCACAAATGCAGTGGAAGCGGCCATCCGTCTGGCCCGTGTTGCTAAAGGTCGCCATAACATTGTGACCTTCACCAACGGCTTCCACGGTGTGACCATGGGTGCCCTGGCAACCACCGGTAACCGTAAGTTCCGCGAAGCGACGGGTGGCATCCCTACACAAGGCGCAAGCTTTCTGCCATTTGATGGCTACATGGGTGAGCATGCCGACACGCTGGACTACTTTGAAAAGCTCTTAAACGATAAGTCAGGCGGCTTAGATATCCCAGCGGGCGTGATTGTTGAAACCGTGCAAGGCGAGGGCGGTATCAACGTCGCAGGCCTGGATTGGCTCAAGCGCCTAGAAAGTATCTGTCATGCGCATGACATCCTTCTCATTGTGGATGATATCCAGGCAGGCTGTGGTCGCACGGGTAAATTCTTCAGTTTCGAGCATGCAGGCATTACGCCAGACATTGTCACTAATTCGAAATCGCTCTCAGGCTTCGGTTTACCGTTTGCACATGTGTTGATGCGTCCTGAACTCGATAAGTGGAAGCCTGGCCAGTACAACGGTACGTTCCGTGGCTTTAACTTAGCGATGGTGACGGCGACCGCAGCGATGAAAAAGTATTGGTCTAACGACACCTTTGCGCGTGATGTTCAGCGTAAAGCGAGTATCGTCGAAGAGCGCTTCCAAAAACTGGCCGCTATGCTGACAGAAAATGGCATGCCGGCGACCGAGCGTGGCCGTGGCCTGATGCGCGGTATTGACGTGGTATCTGGCGATATCGCCGATAAGATCACCAGCCATGCGTTTGAGCACGGTCTCATCATCGAAACCAGTGGTCAGGATGGTGAAGTGGTTAAGTGCCTTTGTCCGCTAACTATTCCGGATGAAGATCTGCTGAAAGCCTTAGATATCCTTGAAGCGTCAGTTAAGTCTGTTATTAAGGCATAGTGTAGCGTTACGCTAAATCGTCACACGCCATTACGTCCCTTACAGGAATAGGCAGCCAACAGCTGGCTGCCACGCAACGGAGCACGTTTATGATCGTTCGTAATCTCGAAGAAGCACGTAAAACAGATCGCCTGGTCACTGCTGAAAACGGTAATTGGGACAGCACGCGCCTTGTTCTGGCCAACGATAATGCAGGTTTCTCTTTCCATATCACCCGCATTTTTCCTGGCACTGAGACACACATTCATTACAAAAACCACTATGAAGCGGTATTTTGTTATGAGGGTGAAGGCGAGGTAGAGACCCTGGCCGACGGCAAAATCTGGCCGATCAAGGCCGGCGACATCTACCTGCTGGACCAGCACGATGAGCACCTGCTGCGCGGCAAGGAAAAGGGCATGACCGTAGCTTGTGTCTTTACTCCGCCAATCACTGGTAACGAAGTCCATCGTGAAGACGGCTCCTACGCAGCGGCAGACGACTAAGCACTACTGTATGCTAAGTACTGTCCGTATGAAAGCAGCCTAGCAAAATGCTAGGCTGCTTTTTTGCTAAGTATTGATCAGCCGACCATCCGGCTGCAGGTACATCCAGTCATCCATGGTGAAACCTAATAGATGCCCACCTACATCAATATCGAGCGGGTAGCGCATATGGTTTGCCAGGTAATAGGCTTTATTTGCTCAAGCAACTGATCAGCTAGGTTCGCATAATATATATTATGTTAAATCAGCTAAACTAGACGAATGAAAAACCGCAGCCATGTTGGACAAGCGGTCACCCTTCTCCTTATCATTCGTGCTCTTATTGTCCAAGGATATCCCTCGTTATGCGCTCAGGTGTTTTATGGCTAATGGCCGGTTTGTCGATGTCGTTTGCAGGCTGCGCAGTGACACAGCCAGAGTCAAATGAGCCGCCGCCGTTAAGCGAGGCGTCTTTTAATACCCGCATCCTTGAGCTTGAGACATCACTGGCCCAGCAGTGCGACGCCTCTACCGCGTTCATTGAGCAGCAGCTCAGCCAGCAGCAGGTACTGACGGCAGATGTTCGTGAGGTGGGCAGCCTGCTGCGCCATTTACGTCAAGAAGTTGCCAGTTTGGAAGCGCGTAGCGAAGATCCCGTCATTATTCGCGAAGAGTGCCGTGTTGAAGAACCCGAAGATAATAAAACACTGCTTGGCCGCAGCGAATGGGTGGGCCTGCCTAGCATTGGCACCTATTTAAAGGCGCGGGTCGATTCAGGAGCCAATACGTCATCCTTATCTGCTTCCGAAATCACTCGCTTTGAGCGTGATGGTGAAGACTGGGTGCGCTTTAAGCTGGCACTGAATGAAGATGACGTGGTTGTAGAGCAGATTCGCGACGAGTGGATTGAGGCGCCTATTGAACGCCGCGTTAAAATCATCCAAGCATCTGGCGAAGAGTCCCGCCCGGTAATTTCACTGTTGATGACTTTAGGGCCAATTCGTGAAAACGTCGAGTTCACTCTGAACGACCGCTCGCATCTGGATTATCCGGTACTGCTTGGGCGTCGTTTCATGATGGATATAGCAACGATCGACGTTGCTGAAACCTATCTGCATGACCGCCCCGAATTCCCGGGTGGCGAACCCTCTGAAGAAGCGGCTGATGATGAAGCGGCCGATCAAGACGATACTGAAGAGTAATCACACTCCCCCGCCGCTTTACGCTGAAAGGAATCACCATGTCACGGTTGCCATTTTATTTTATCGTTGGATTGCTGCTGCTGGTTGGTATCGTCGCCAGCGTGCATCGCCATTTGCAGTTTGAGATTCCCTGGTTTCCAGGCGAGCAGCGTCAAGTATGGGAGATTGAAGCGGTTATTAACTTCAACGCTCAAAATGGCCCGGTACAGGTCGATCTAGCGCTGCCATCCCACCAGGCAGGATTCCGTGTATTGACCGAAAACACGGCATCTTCTGGCTATGGGCTGGCTTACCTGGCAGATGAGCTGGGTCGGCGGGCGCAGTGGACCATCCGTGAAGCGGTGGGCAGCCAGCAGCTCTATTACTCCGTTCAGATGCTGGTATCACCTGACTCTCGCGCTCCCATACAAACGCCGCCCGGCATCCCTGCTGTTACTCCCTGGGAAAGCCCCTACGATACGGCCGCTAGCCAGCTAATTGATCGTGCTTGGGATCGTAGCGCCAATAACGCTACGTTTGCCCGCGAGTTAATTCTCGATATTAATGGAGAGCGTCAGGGAGAAAATGCGCGCCTGCTGCTAACCCAAATGCAACCGTCAGCTCTGATTGTGCGCTTGCTGAATCAAGCAGGCGTGCAGGCCAGAGAAGTAAGCGGCTTACTGCTGGAAGATGGTCGTCGCCGTCAAACCCTCAGTAGTTGGATTCAGGTGTTTGACCAAACTGCCGAAGAGTGGACGCTGTTTAACCCAGCGACCGGCGAACAGGGTCAACCCGAGAACTTGCTATTATGGGAAACTGGCGGTCGTGCGGTGCTTGAGGTTCAAGGTGGCACGAATTCCCGTGTTTCCTTCTCAATGCTAACCCACTACCAGCCTGCTTCGGCGGCGGTGCGTAACCACTACTCCGACGACACGCTGCTAAACTTCTCGATTCACAGCCTGCCGCTGGAAGAGCAGGCGCTATTCCAGACGATCCTGTTGATCCCGATCGGTGCGCTAGTGGTTGTATTCCTGCGCGTACTTGTGGGTGTGAAAACGTCAGGGACCTTTATGCCTGTACTGATTGCTCTGGCGTTTATTCAAACCAGCCTACTGACCGGTTTGATTGGTTTCCTGCTCATCGTGGCGGTTGGCTTAATTATCCGTAACTATCTCTCGTACCTCAATTTGCTCTTAGTCGCGAGGGTCTCGGCGGTCATTATTACGGTCATTGCCATCATCTCGATCTTTACCGTGCTGGCGTACCGCATGGGCTTGAGCGCCGGGTTAACGGTGACGTTCTTCCCGATGATCATCTTGGCGTGGACCATTGAGCGGATGTCGATCCTTTGGGAAGAAGAAGGTCCCAAACAGGTATTGGTACAGGGCGGGGGCAGCCTGCTAACAGCGGTGCTGGCATTCCTTGCAATGAATAACCCGTGGGTACGCCACATCACCTTCAACTTCCTGGGTGTGCAGCTCATCTTGATGGCCTTTATTCTGCTATTGGGTAATTACACGGGCTATCGCCTGCTGGAACTTCGTCGTTTCAAACCCATTACCGAAGATGAGAAGCCTTCATGAGCTGGCTAAAAAACTGGACGTGGCCGACCCGCCTTCGGGATAAAGGCATTGTGGGTATGAACCGGCGTAATATTCGTTATATTGGCCGGTACAATGCGCGCCGGTTATATCCTCTAGTGGATGACAAGCTCAAAACAAAGCTACTGGCTCAGCAGTATGGCATTACCACGCCCGAACTCATCGGTACGGTGACGACACAGTTTGGCGTTAAGCATATGAGGGACATGCTTGACGGCCATCAGGGCTTTGTTGTCAAGCCGGCCAAAGGGAGTGGTGGTAAGGGTATTCTTGTTATTGAAAAGGTAGAAAATGGCCTTTTCTACAAACCCAGTGGTACCAGCCTGACGATGGAAGACATTGAGCGACACGTCTCAAACCTTCTCTCGGGCCTTTATTCATTAGGCGGCTCGCCCGATGTAGCGGTCATTGAAACGCTGATTAACTTTGATGAAAGCCTACTTGAGTACACCTACGAGGGTGTTCCTGACATTCGCGTGATTGTCTTTAAAGGCTATCCGGTGATGGCCATGATGCGCCTCTCCACGGCGGCATCCGATGGCAAAGCTAACCTTCACCAAGGGGCTGTCGGGGTTGGCTTGAATATCGCCACTGGAGCAGCGCTACGGGGTGTGCAGTTTGACCGCCCTTGCTATAGCCACCCCGATACGGGGCATGACCTGGCAAGCCTTGTCGTGCCCCAGTGGGAAACTCTCCTTCACCTGGCGGCAGGCTGCTACGAGATGACCGGCCTTGGCTACCTGGGGACCGATATGGTGTTGGACCGTAAACACGGGCCAATGCTACTGGAGCTCAACGCCCGCCCCGGCTTGGCAATTCAAATGACCAACGGTGAGGGACTACGTCGCCGGCTGGACTTGATTGAGCGTCAGCCTGATAACGTGCCGGTGGCTAAGCGCGTAGCGTTCGCCCAGCACCATTTTGCGCGTAAAAGCGAGCTGGTCGATAACCCTGACACACCCTCGGCAACGGCGTAGACTACACGCGAGACGTTCAACGAGTTATCTAATGACTGAAGCGAATACGCTATTGCAGCAAGCAGAATCTCAGTGTCACACGCGGGGCGTTCGGTTTACCCCGATACGCCGCCGGGTACTTGAGCTTATCGCAGAAAACGGTGGCGGCCTCAAAGCATATGATCTGCTGGATCAGCTCTCCACTGAGCATGCCGCTGCCCGCCCGCCTACTGTCTATCGCGCGCTGGAATTTCTGATCGAACAGGGGCTGGTGCATCGCATTGAATCACAAAATGCCTATGTGGCTTGCGCATGCCCAGAGCACGCCCATGGCTTCCAGCTACTTATCTGTCGCCAGTGCGGCTACGTCGAAGAGCTGCACCTTGATGAAATTAGCGATCAGCTTGCCGCCCTTGCCCAGCGCCAAGGCTTCAACGTTGAGCGCCAAACGATTGAGCTTCAGGGCTTATGTCAAGCATGCCGATCCGTGAGTAATGCCTAATGTCCCAATTTGATGAACTCGCCCCTCAACAGCTTTTTAAGGCGTTAGAGTCAGCGACCACAACAACCTCCCTGCCCAAGCTTGCAACGCTACTAGATGCCGTTCGCTTTAATGAAGACGGCCTGATTCCCGCCATTGCCCAGCAACATGATACGGGCGAAGTACTGATGATGGCGTGGATGAACCGAGAAGCCCTGGAAGAGACGCTAACAACGCAGCGAGTTTGCTACTTCTCACGCTCGCGCCAAAAGCTATGGCGCAAAGGTGAGACATCTGGCCAGCAACAGCACCTTAAAAGCGCAGCGCTAGATTGCGATGGGGATACGCTGCTGGTTAAGGTGGAGCAAACTGGTCCCGCGTGCCATACCGGCCGTCGCAGCTGCTTTTATGTGTCGCTCGGTGCAGACAGCGCCAAGATTACCAGCGAGCCATTGATTGACCCGGCCACGCTATACGGCAAAAAAGCGCCGTGAAAAATTGGCTGTTCGCCATTAAACAGTTTTTTCTAAAGCTGCTAACAGCAGTGATGGTAGGCTGTATTCGTGTATACCAATACACCATCAGCCCACTGCTTGGCCCTCGCTGCCGTTTCTGGCCAAGCTGCTCTTCCTATACCATCGAGGCCATCCAGGTGCACGGTCCTTTCAAAGGCGGCTGGATGGCTGCCAAACGCATCGTGAAATGCCATCCAGGTAGCCCAGGCGGCATGGATCCGGTGCCCGGTGGGCGCAGCGAAGCGCTCTGCCGTGAAGATGACGACCGCCCTGCTGAGCGTTGCCGCTCAACCTCCTGCCGCCACTAACGTTTATCCTTGCTTAGCCACCTGATAGATACGCTCTAACATGGCGTGCAGGCCGTTACTGCGCGTGGGTGAAAGGTGCTTATCAAGCCCGAGATCTTTCAAAAAATGCGGCTCGGTCTGATTGATCTCTTCGGCTGTGCGCTCACTGTAGATACGCAGCAACACGGCAATTAGCCCTGATACGATGGCAGCATCCGATGTAGCCTTGAACACCAGTTTGTCGCCTGCCTGTTCATGGCACATCCACACGTTGGATTGGCAGCCTTGGATTTTATATTCTTCCGTGCGACGCTCCTCCGGAAAGTCAGGCAGCTGCTTTCCCATATCAATAATGTACTGATAACGGTCCATCCAGTTATCAAACATCTCAAACTCTTCGACCAGCTCCTGTTGGGCTAGCTCTGCGCCTGAAGTTGCCATGGCGTATCCTTTGCGTTGATGAATCACAGTCGCGGCTATTATAACGTTTCAGCCCCTGCTTTTGGGGGCGTTTTCAAGCGGTGGCGCTGCTGCTCTTGATGCCACTCATCGGCTTCGGTGTGCAAATAACGGCTGGTGGTATCTAGCTTGGCATGGCGAGCGCTTTCCGCTAAGTAACGCAGGCTAACGCCGGATTGGGCTTGATGAGTGATCGCCGTATGCCTCAGCCAGTGAGGCGTTGCTCGGCGAAGCGCATTCACATACGCAGGCTTACCGCCCTCCTCTTCTAGCACATCAGCGGCCTTGGCAAAGGTTTCCTTAATCAATCGGTAAAGCTGGTTATCGCTAATGCCTCGGCGTTTATCCAGCGCACGAATGATTGGCGCTGGCTCGTGGTAGCTTGGCAGTGCCTTTAGCCCTAGCGCTGCCCGCCATGTTTTCAAACTCTCCAGCATGTCATCAGGCACCGGTATACGAGCCTGTTTACTACCCTTGCCTATCACACTCCACCACCAGCGCCCCTCCACCTCATGAAAGTCATCCATTTGGGCGCTGGCCATCTCACTAATACGTGGAGCCAATAAATAGGCAAAGCTAAAGATGAAACGTCGACGCGCATCCTCGTAAATGAGGCGAGCATCGTTACTGCTCAAAGGCTGGTTTAACCACTGCCAAAACCAGGCCCACAGCGGTTGCTCCAGATAGCGCTCTACGGCCTGCGACTGATTATTCATCCGTCGTGCTTTGTCGCGCATCAGCACAAAGGGGTTATGCCCAACCCACCCTGCCTCTACCAGCCAGCTAAATAAGCCCTGAAGAATAATCAAGCTCTGCCGGCGACTAGTGGGCGACAGTCCGTTTCTAAATGGCCGCCACTCAGGATGCTCCCTTGGTTTTGAAGGCCCCACCCACGCTGCCCGCGGCTGAGGGTCTTCTAGAAAAGCTTCAAACTGGCGCAGCGCCTCGCGGTTCATATCACATAAGCCTTTCCCTTGGCTGGCAAGCCAAAGCAGCAGTCTCTCCGCTTCTCGGCGGTAGCTTTTTAGCGTTTGCGGGCTGTCACGGTACTCCGCCAGCCATAGCCACACGGCTTGGTAGTCATTTTCCGCCTCGATTCGCGGGTACTGAGTAGACGCGAGGACAGATTGGCTTGTTGGCCAGTGCTCCTCCTCTATCAGGCTTGGCATTTCAGCGCTCTCTTCGTCGTTATTCAATGGGTTAAGTGTGGCGCTACGCCTTATAAAATTCAAGATAATGGGCGTAATCTTGAATCTATACACTATAAGATAAATAATATTACGTTTTATGTATTACGTAATTATTGTGTTTTTCAGACACAACCACGACAATAGCGCTCTCTAACTGCAAAGGATGACGACCATGGCACGCAGCGGAATTCAGTACAGTGACGTCCAGCACGCGATTGATACGCTGCTGGCCCGCGGGGACACACCCAGCGTGCAGCGCATCCGAGAAGTGCTCGGCACCGGTAGTTTTACGACCATCAGTGAGCATTTCCGCTTATGGCGTACCGAGCGTGAGCAGAACCGGGATGTACCGCCCCCCAAAGGCGTGCCTGAAGTAGTCGTTAATGTCGCCAGCGAGCTATGGCGCGAGGCCCAAGACGCCGCTAACCAAGCGCTGGTTCACTACCGTGAAGATGCCAATCGCCAAGTAGAAAGTGCTCAACAGGCAGCTGCCGAGGCTCGACAGCAGGCGGCAAACGCCGAGCAGCGTGAAAGCGCACTGGCTGCTCACTTTCGCCAGACTGAAGAGCGCCTTGAAACGCTTAATCGAGAGCTGGCAGAGAGCCAAGCCAATGAGCGCCACTGGCAGCAACAAGCAGAAAAGCTCCACCAGGAAGCTGCCCAACACCGCCATCAGCTAGACCAAACCCAGCAAGCGTTAAAAGAAGCGCAAACGCATTACAGTGAAAAGCTCGAAGAGCAGCAGAGGAGTTGGGAGCAGCGCTTAGCCCAAGAAGAGCAGCGCAACGAGGCATCAGAAGGAAAGTTGATGGCGCTATTGGATACGTTACGACAAGAACGCGCCCAGGAAGAGAGAGCGTTGCAGAAGCGCCTACAGCAGTGGGAGCAACGAGCAGATGCGCTGAGCCATGAGCTGAAGCAAAAAAATGACGCTCTTCAGGGTTATCAGCAAGAGTGTAGCTTGCTCAAGCAGCGCATCACCGAGCTTGAGCGCCAAAACGGTGAGCTGCATACCCATCGCAGCACGCTCGAAGAGTCGCTAGAGAAAGCGCACAAAGCACTGGAAACTCAGCGGCAGCAAACGCGAGACAGTGAGCACTGGCAAGAGCAGCTATGGCAGCGCATGGCTTCCTTGCAAGCGCAGCTGGCAGACCTGCCCAGCACGTTCGCCAGTAGCAGTGACGACACACCAGAGACAAAAAAGCCATCCCGATAACGGGATGGCCAATAGTGGTTAGGGCATTAAAAGATTAGGAGTAGCTGTCCAGTCGGTTAAGACTTACTGGGCTCACCGCTCTGCTCATCGGGTAACTCCCAAGTGCCCTTTTCGGTCCATGGATCGTTTTCCGGAAACTCTTCGATATTGATTTCTGGCTCATCGTAGTCGGGCTGGAAGCGCAAATCGTAGTGCGCCGCCCTAACCATAGAAACCATCAGCAACATGGAAATCAACAGCAGCGGCACACCGCTCACAATGCTAGCGGTCTGTAGTGTTTGCAGCCCTCCTAAGAACAGCAGAGACATTGGCAGCAGGGACAGCGTGAAGGCCCAAAACAGGCGGTGCCACCGCGCTGGCTCTTTATCGAGCTTCTTTTCTGCGGCAGAAGAGAGAATGTAGGCAATCGAATCAAAGGTAGTGGCAGTGAAAATAGACAGCAGAATCACCACTGCTAACGTCACCAGCCAAGAGAGCGGCAGTTGGCTCAGCACCGCATAAAAGGCCGCATTAGCTGACTGATCGTTCATCACCTGGATAACGTCCAGCGTGCCTGAAAGCTGTAGGTAAAGGCCATAGTTGCCCAGGATGATGAAAAACAGCGCGCAGCCCAGTGAGCCAAAGAAAATTGATCCGGCCACCATGGTTTTGATGCGGCGCCCTTTCGAAATGCGCGCAATAAACAGACCCACGGTTGGCGCAAATACCAACCACCAAGCCCAATAAAAAATCGTCCAGGATTGATGGAAACCGGTGTCTTCGAAGCCATTCAGATCACCGAAAGGCTCTGTCCACGTCGCCATTTGAACCAGGTTGCTGAGCATTAAGCCGATGGAGTTTAGGCCAGTATCCAAAATAAAGACGGTAGGCCCCATCACCAAGACAAACAGCAGCACAGCTAAACCAAGCCACATGTTGATGTCAGACAGCATCTCGATGCCGCCCTTCAAACCGCGCCATGCACTTACCGCAAAGATCGCCGTAGTGCCTACCAGTACCGCAATTTGGCTGGTGGCATTAGGGGTGAAGGAGAACAGACCACCCAGCCCTTCATTGATCAGCGGTACCAGAATACCTAGCGACGTTGCGCCGCCGCCCAGCATGCCAAAAATAAATAGAATATCAATGATGTTGCCCAGCCAGCTTCTAGCCAGCTTCTCACCTAGCGCTGGGCGAATGGCTTCACTGATGCGCAGCACTTTATGTTTACGCACGTGCAGGAAGTAAGCCATGGGCAGTGCGGGTACAAGGTAGATCGACCAAGCAATAGGGCCCCAGTGGAACATACCGTAAGTCGCTGCCCATGCGGTTGCCTCCTCAGAGAAAGGCTCCACATGAAAAGGAGGGCTCTGCAGGTAGTACATCCACTCGACCATACCCCAGAACACAACCGCCCCGCCGATGCCTGCTGCGAACAACATCGCGCCCCAGGAGAGCAGCGAAAACTCCGGCTCGGCGTCTACATCGCCCAGTTTGATTTGCCCTATATCGCTAAACACGATGTAGAACATAAAGCCCAGCGAAGCGACGCCCATGGCGAGATAGAGCACGCCAAAGTTAGTGGTCACGAAGCTTTGCGCTGCCATCACCCAGACGCGGCCCATCTCTGGAAACAGTATGAGCGGAAGCGTCACTGCAAGTAGCAGGCCCAAAGACCCAAAAAAGATAGGTTTATGGATATTAGAAAACACAGATGGGCGTTTAATAGCCGTCTCTCCATGGCACTTTGTTGGGAATTCTCTTGCCATAACGGCTTAGAGAATAGCTTTACAATAGTGTTACATGGAATAAACGTTGACTGCCAGCAGCGGCTTCTATCGTCGATCGTTTTTGCATATAAAAGCGCACCACAAAAAAGCCCAGCAGAGTGACCTGCTGGGCTTTTGCGACGCTAGCTTAAAGTATCTGAATGATGCTTTAGCGGTAATAAGCGTTTGTCGTGTCGGTATGGTCAGTCACATCACGGATGCCTGCCAGTTCGGGGATACGATCCATCAGCGTTTTCTCTACGCCATCTTTAAGCGTGAGATCCACCGCTGCGCACCCCTGACAACCGCCGCCGAACGCTAGAATCGCCACGCGGTCTTCTGTCAGCTCGACGAGCTTAATCTCGCCACCGTGAGCCGCCAGCCCAGGATTGATTTCACTGTAGAGCGTATAGTTGATACGGTCTTCCAGCGGGCTGTCTGCATTCACCTTGGGCATTTTAGCGTTGGGTGCTTTAATCGTCAGCTGTCCGCCCATACGGTCGGCATTAAAGTCGACAACCGCTTCCTCTAAAAACGCCAAGCTGTTTTTGTCGAGAAATACACCAATTTTCTCAAGCTCAAGCTTAACGTCGGTGGGCTCTTCTTCCCCAGGACGGCAATAGGCTAAGCAGGTTTCTGCATAGGGCGTGCCGGGCTGAGTAATGAAGATACGGACAGCGATGCCTTCAACGTTCTGCTTTTCCAGCAGTTCCGCTAAGTAGTCTTGTGCGCTGTCGGTAATGTTAATGCCGGGCGCTTCGATAGTCGTGGTCATAAGGGATGTTATCCTCCCGTGGTAGTGGCAGTACCACTTCACATGTCATTTATGCCTATGGTAAGCAAAACCGCGTGCCGACACAATCCCGAGTGTTTTAGTCGGCTATTGCTCTCGCCTATGAGTCCGGCTAATAAGGATTCTGCAATAACTTCACGCCCACGCTTGCTGCCCTATGGGGCGCCCTTTGGTATGATAGCCGCCGCTCAACTAATGACGACGACGATAAAAATATCCTTTCTGACTGAGACGCTGGAGATTTCCCCCTGCCATGGCTGCTAGTGATTTGACTGCTTCCCTCACCCAACGCCTTGCCCAACGCATCCTGATTCTGGATGGCGGCATGGGCACCATGCTGCAGAATGCCCAGCTCAGCGAGGATGATTTCCGCGGTGAACGTTTCCGCGATTGGCCGTCGGATTTAAAAGGTAACAATGACCTACTAGCGCTGACCTGCCCGGATGTCGTCGCGCGTATTCACCGCGATTATTTGGAAGCTGGCGCGGATATCCTGGAAACCAACACGTTTAACAGCACCCGGTTATCCCAGGCCGACTATGGCATGGAAGACCTGGTGCCCGAGCTTAACCGTGAATCGGCACGCTTGGCACGCGAAGTATGCGATGCGGTTGCCGCCGAGACCGATATCCCACGTTACGTGGCCGGGGTGCTAGGCCCAACGTCACGCACGGCATCACTCTCTCCAGACGTTAACGACCCCGCAAAACGTAACGTGACGTTTGATGAGCTGCGGGAAAACTACTACGAAGCCGCTAATGCGCTGATCGAAGGTGGTGCCGATCTCATCATGATCGAAACTATCTTTGACACACTCAATGCTAAAGCCGCGATTTATGCGCTTGAAGAGCTATTTGAGGATCTTGGCCGCCGCCTTCCGGTGATGATCTCCGGCACGATTACCGATGCCTCCGGGCGCACGCTTTCCGGGCAAACCACAGAGGCCTTCTGGAACTCCGTGCGTCATGCCAACCCGCTCTCTGTGGGTTTGAACTGTGCGTTGGGTGCTGAAGAGCTCCGACCCTATTTAGAAGAGCTCTCCACCAAAGCCGATACGTTTGTGTCTGCTCACCCCAATGCGGGCTTGCCCAATGAGTTTGGTGAGTACGACCAAACACCTGAAGAGATGGCCGCCATTGTCAGCGAGTTTGCCCAGAGCGGTTTAGTCAACATTATTGGGGGCTGCTGCGGGTCAACGCCTGAACATATTCGCGCTATTGCCGATGCCGTGCGCCCTATGGCGCCCCGCCAAATACCGGAGCGCAGCAAAGCGTGCCGCCTGTCGGGTCTCGAGCCGTTCAACATCGAAGCCGACTCGCTGTTTGTTAACGTTGGTGAACGTACCAACGTGACCGGGTCGGCACGTTTTAAGCGCTTGATCGTTGAAGAAGATTTCACCACGGCGCTGGAAGTGGCCCTAGAGCAGGTTGAGAACGGCGCGCAAATTATCGACATCAACATGGATGAGGGCATGTTGGAGTCGAAGGAAGCCATGGTACGCTTCCTGAACTTGATTGCGGGCGAGCCGGACATTGCCCGCGTGCCTATCATGATCGACTCCTCAAAGTGGGACATCATCGAAGCGGGCCTGAAGTGCGTTCAGGGCAAGGCCGTTGTTAACTCTATCTCTCTGAAAGAGGGTGAAGCCGCCTTCCGCGAGCAGGCCACGAAATGTCGCCGCTTCGGTGCCGCCATTGTTGTTATGGCCTTTGACGAAGAGGGCCAGGCCGATACCTTTGCCCGCAAAACTGAAATCTGCGAGCGCGCTTACCGGCTGTTAGTGGACGAAATTGGCTTCCCGCCGGAAGACATCATCTTCGACCCGAATATTTTCGCCATCGCCACGGGTATCGAAGAGCACAACAACTACGCCGTCGATTTTATCGAAGCCACCCAGTGGATTCGTGAGCACCTGCCCCATGCCATGATTTCCGGCGGTGTTTCCAACGTGTCGTTCTCGTTCCGGGGTAACAACCCTGTTCGCGAAGCGATCCATTCGGTGTTCCTCTACCACGCCATTCGTGCAGGCCTCACCATGGGCATCGTCAACGCGGGTCAGCTCGCAGTCTATGATGACCTGCCCACCGAGCTGCGTGAAGCCGTCGAAGACGTCGTGCTCAATCGCCGCAGCGACGGCACCGAGCGATTGCTGGAGATCGCCGATCAGTACAAGGGCGACGGCAGCGGCGCCGCCAAGAAAGAGGATCTCGAGTGGCGCAGTTGGCCGGTCAACAAGCGTATCGAGCATGCGCTGGTGAAAGGGGTCACCGCATACATCGAAGAGGATACCGAGGAAGCCCGAGCCCAGGCGGCCCGTCCTATCGAGGTGATCGAAGGCCCGCTGATGGACGGCATGAACGTGGTGGGCGACCTGTTTGGCGCTGGCAAAATGTTTCTGCCCCAGGTGGTCAAGTCGGCTCGCGTTATGAAACAGGCCGTGGCCTACCTGATTCCCTATATCGAAGCGGAAAAGAGCGAAGACACCCAGGCCAAAGGCAAAATTGTCATGGCTACCGTCAAGGGTGATGTACACGACATCGGTAAAAATATCGTCGGTGTCGTGCTGCAGTGTAATAACTACGAAGTGATTGACCTTGGCGTGATGGTGCCCACCGAAAAAATCCTCCAGGCAGCCATTGAACACAAAGCCGACATCATCGGCCTTTCCGGGCTGATCACCCCGTCGCTGGATGAGATGGTGCACGTGGCCAAAGAGATGCAGCGCCGCGGTATGAACCTGCCGCTGCTGATTGGCGGTGCCACCACCTCAAAAGCGCACACGGCAGTTAAAATCGAACCGCAGTACGAGCACCCCGTTATTTACGTGACGGATGCTTCCCGTGCGGTAGGCGTGGCCGGTAAGTTGCTAGCCCCCAATTTGAAGTCGGCCTACGTGGCCGAGATCCGTGAAGAGTACGAAAAAGTACGCGAGCGCAACGCCAAACGCCGCCCCAAAGCGGCAGACCTGGATTACACCCAGGCGCGTAAACGACGCTTCCGCACCGACTGGGCGAACCATACGCCTGCCAAGCCGAATACCTTGGGCCTGATGACCTTCGACGATTACGACCTGGAAGAACTGGTTGAGCGTATCGACTGGACCCCCTTCTTCATGAGTTGGCAGCTTGCCGGGAAGTACCCAAAAATCCTCAATGACGAAGTGGTGGGCGAAGCCGCCCAGAGCCTGTTTGCCGATGCACAAGTGATGCTGCGCAAATTGATCGATGAACAGCGCGTGCATGCCCGCGGGGTCATTGGTTTATGGCCCGCCAACAGCGTGGATGACGACGTGATCGAGGTCTACGCCGATGAGAGTCGCACCAAGGTTATCGAGCGTTTGCACCACATCCGTCAGCAAACCACTAAAGGCCGTGACGGTATCTGCTACAGCCTGGCTGATTTCATCGCCCCCAAAGAGAGCGGCAAACCCGACTGGATTGGGGGCTTTGCGGTGACCACCGGGCATGGCGTGGATGAACTCTCCAAGGCCTACGAGGCCGCCGGTGACGATTACAACGCCATCATGGTACAGGCGCTGACCGATCGGCTAGCCGAAGCCTTTGCCGAGCGCATGCACGAGCGGGTGCGTAAAGAGTTTTGGGGCTACGTGCCCGAAGAGGCGCTGGATAACGATGCGCTGATTGCCGAGAAATATCAGGGTATTCGCCCTGCCCCCGGCTATCCTGCGTGCCCTGACCATACTGAAAAAGCGACGTTGTTCCGCCTGTTAAACGCCACGGAGAATACTGGCCTGACGCTCACGGAAAACTTTGCCATGTGGCCAGCGGCCGCCGTGTCGGGCTGGTACTTTGCGCACCCCCAGTCGAAGTACTTCTCTACCGGCAAAATTACTCGCGACCAAGTCGAAGCGCTGGCTGAGCGTAAGCAGATGCCGCTGGAGGAGATGGAGCGCTGGCTATCGCCGATACTCTCTTACGACCCTAGCTAAACCAGTCTAGCGTATGTCGCCGGTGGTTCGTCGTCAGGGAAAGGTCATGCGCTTGGCCTTCCCCATTATGTTGGGCATGCTCTCCCAGAGCGTGCTCAACCTTATTGATGCTGCTCTGGTAAGTCACTTAGGCAAGGAAGCACTGGCGGGGGTCGGTATCGGCGGCTATGCCATGTTTATGATGACGGCACTGGTTTTCGGGCTCTCCTCCAGCGTGCAGTCGCAAACCGCCCATGCTTCAGGTGCTGAAAAAGCCTGCACTGCCCAGCCGCTTCGCTCTGGCTTAATGATTGGCTTAGCTATTGGTGTGCCGCTCTCTTGCCTTGCTTGGTGGCAAACGCCCGCCCTCATTCAACTGATGGCACCTTCGGATGCAGTGACTCAGATCGCCCTTGAGTACTTCCGCTGGCGCGTTGTAGCGCTCACGGTGATTGCACTGACTCTTTGCCTGCGCGGCTACTGGAATGGATTGCAACAAACGCACCTTTATCTGCGTATTATCGTGTTCGTGCATGTTGTGAACGTCGCCCTCAGCGCGGCGCTGATTTACGGTGTTGGATGGTTACCAGCATTAGGCGTGAACGGCGCCGCTATCGGCACCACTCTGTCGCTTCTGCTCGGGTTATTCATCTGGGCTGTCATTACGTGGCGGCAAAGCCCCCCGCTTTCTCGCCTCTTGCCTTCATGGCATGGCGTGAAGGTTACTCTGAAGCTCGCGCTTCCCCACTCGTTACAGCAGTTATGGTTTGCCGCAGGCTACATGGTGCTGTTTTGGCTGCTGGGCCAGTTGGGTACATCCAGCGTGGCCGTGGGCCATGTGCTGGTGAATTTATCTCTCTTACTGATTTTGCCAGGGGTCGGCGTTGGCGTGGCCGCTATGAGCCTTGTAGGCGAGGCCCTAGGCCGTGACGATCAGCAGGCCGCCCACCGCTGGGGCATTGACGCCTTAAGTGTTGCCGGTATGCTGCTGACTGTTTTAGCGTTACCCATGCTTGTTATACCCGAGCCCATTTTAAGCATCTTCTTTACCGATGAGTCGCTGGTGCAGCTGGGGAGACTGTCCCTGCAAATCACCGGCTTGATGATTGTGCTTGATGCTGCCGCGCTGGTGCTGGCGCAGGCATTAATGGGCGCAGGTGCGCAGCGTACCGTCATGCTGCTGACGCTGGGCATGCAGTGGCTACTCTTTTTGCCGCTGGCCTGGTGGGTGGGCATTTGGCTTGGCTACGGCCTTGCCGGTGTATGGTTGACGCAGCTATTTTACCGGTTGCTCAACTCCAGCAGCTTTTTGTGGGTATGGCAGCGACGCCGCTGGCTAGCCCACGGCTTTAAAATTGAAGCTTCTAAATAGCATTTAACGATAAAAAGATAATTATATATTCTTTTGTAGAATATGACGCCCGCGTTAAGGTGACGGCACATTACCGTCCGTCTCGACGTGACCATTTCGCTTTTAGCAGGATCGTGCCCCATGTACCGTTATGATATTCACGACCAAACGCTGGTTGACGAGCGCGTAGCTCAGTTCCGCGATCAGATGGAACGCTACCAAGCTGGACGTTTGGGAGAAGAAGAGTTTCGCCCGCTACGGCTGCAAAACGGCCTGTATATTCAAAAGCACGCGCCGATGCTGCGCATTGCCATCCCTTACGGGATGCTAGCAGGCGCCCAACTGCGTGCACTGGCCGATATCACCCGCCGCTACGACCGCGGCTACGGTCATTTTACGACGCGCCAAAACCTGCAGCTCAACTGGCCTGCGCTGGAAGACGTGCCAGATATCTTAGCTGAGCTGGCCAAAGTACAGATGCACGCTATTCAAACCAGCGGCAACTGCATTCGTAACACCACTAGCGACCAGTTTGCTGGTATTGCCAACGATGAAGTGGAAGACCCACGCCCCTGGTGCGAGCTTATTCGTCAATGGTCGACCCTACACCCAGAGTTCGCCTACCTGCCACGCAAATTCAAAATTGCCGTGAGCGGTGCTGCCCAAGATCGCGCGGCTATTCAAGTGCACGATATTGGCTTGCGCCTGTGGCGCAACGATGACGGCGAGCTGCGCATTAAAGTGCTGGCCGGTGGTGGTCTGGGCCGCACGCCCATGATTGGCGATGTGGTGCGCGAAGACCTGCCCTGGCAGCACCTGCTGACGTATCTTGAAGCCTGCGTACGGGTTTACAACCAGTTCGGCCGCCGGGACAACAAGTTCAAGGCGCGCATTAAGATATTGGTGAAAGCGCTAGGCATTGAAGAATTCCGCCGCCGGGTTGATGAAGAGTGGGCCTACCTGAAAGATGGCCCGCAGACCCTTAACCAAGCAGCGGTCGAGGCAGCCAAGGTACACTTCCCTGAACCCGACCGTCGCCCGGTAGCAGCGAGCGCCACGGAAGCTTTCGACAAGCTACGCAGTGAAAACCGCAGCTTTGCGCGCTTTGTGACCAATAACGTGACCGACCACAAAGTGCCGGGCTACAAAGCCGTCACGCTGTCGCTGAAGCGCCGTGAGCACGCACCGGGGGATGTCACCGCCGACCAGATGGAAGCCGTTGCTGATTTGGCTGACCGCTACAGCTTTGGTGAAGTGCGTGTTACTCACGAGCAGAACTTGGTGCTATCAGATGTGCCGGTTGACGAGCTAGAAGCGCTGTGGAAAGAGCTGGATGCGCTCGGCATGGCCAACCCCACTGTTGGCACGCTGAACGACATCATCTGCTGCCCCGGTGGCGACTACTGCGCCCTTGCCAATGCGGTCTCTATTCCAATTGCCCAGGCGCTTCAAGAGCGGTTTGAAGACTTAGATTTCCTCTATGACCTTGGCCCGCTGGACCTGAACATTTCAGGTTGCATGAACGCCTGTGGTCACCACCACGTCGGCCACATTGGTATTTTGGGGGTCGATAAGAAAGGCGAAGAGTACTACCAAATCTCGATTGGCGGTAACTCCACCGATGATGCCTCGCTGGGTAAAATCTTGGGCCCCTCTTTCTTCCGTGAAGACGTGCCGGGCGTGGTTGAGAAAGTGCTGGAAGTCTACGTGGCCGAGCGTCACGAAGATGAGCGTTTCTTGGATACTTATCGCCGCATTGGCCTAAAACCCTTTAAGGAGCGTGTTTATGCCCAGCAATGACACCCAAACCGAAGTGGTTGAACAAACCCCGGTTCATGTAGATCATTTAATTGAAAACGGTAAGCTGGCCGCTGAAAACGCCTGGTGTGTCTCATACGATGCCGAGGCGCTACCCGAGCAGCGCCCTGCGTTTGTTCCACTGGCGCTATGGCAGGCGAACCAGGACGATAACGAACTCGCCCCTCTGCTCACGAGTGACACTGAACTCACTACCGAGCTTGGCAGCACGTTGAAAGGCGCTTCTGCCATTGCTGTAGACTTTCCGGCATTCACCGATGGTCGCGGCTACACCATCGCTCGCCTGCTGCGCGAGCGTTATGGCTATACAGGCGAAATTCGTGCGGTTGGCGATGTGCTAGTGGATCAGTTGGATTACATGCGCCGCTGTGGTTTCTCCGCCATGGCACTGCGTGATGACCAGCATCCAGAGGATGCCCTTCGCGCTCTGAACGCCTTTAGCGTACGTTACCAAACCGACGTTGAAGAGCGCCAAGCGCTATTTGAAAAGCGTTTAACGGCTAGCCATTAAACCGCTCTACTGCACTACAAACGCCGACAGGGGCCAGCCCTTGTCGGCGTTTTTGGTTTAACCACGCCGTTTCTGCTGGCGCTCGCGATTATTGGCTTTGGCGCGATCACTTTTACGCAGCATCACCCAGGTTGCGCCTAATCCTCCTTCGGAGGGCTGAGCCGATACATAGGCTTGCACCTCATCAAACTGAGTGAGCCACTTGGCAATATAAGAGCGCAGTACGTTGGCCGGGCTATCCAGCTCCCGCCCACGGCCGTGAACGATTAATACCGAGCGCAGGTCGTGCGCATAGGCCTCTTGGATGAAGGGAAACAGCATTCGCCGGCACTCTGCCAGCGGGCGCCGTAGCATGTGTAGTTGCGCCTGCACACTGTAGCCACCGTGCTTTAATTTATCGACGACCCCTTGTTGAATACCCTCTCGGCGAAACTCAATAGGATCAAACGGGGGCAGCAGATCAACAAAGTCGTCGGATAAAAAATTACGCTCATCTAAGCGCTCTGCAGCGCTTTCACGTCTGGCCAGCTGGGCTTCTGAGGGCCGCTGACGTTGGGGGCCTGTGTCTGCACGGTTACGCTGGGGAAGTGGCTTCACATCGCCAACGAGTGCGCGGAAATCCATCTCATCACGAAGTGACTGGCTCATAACAGGCTCCTCCGATAGGGTCCGATGCTTAGTCTAATGCCTAAGCGACGATGCTTATCGTAGCAAAATCACCGACACTGCTTAAGACTTGTCTTACGGCGGTCAGTTCTTCACCCTAGATAGCCATTCGTTGCCTAGGACATCAGCATGATTTGGTTAAAGCGGTTAGTGGTAGTCTCGCTACTCTGCCTAATGGGAGTGGCCACTTGGCTATGGTTGACCATGCTTAGCCCATGGTTCTACGAACGCCCGGAAGAGCTGCCGGACATCGAACAGCGCACGCACCAGGTCTTTGTTTATGGCACGCTACGTTACTTGCCCATTCGATGGGTGGTGATGGGCACCTCAGGCTCGCCTAAGCCTGCGCGCCTAGACGGATTTGAACGCCAAGGGCTGGATCTTTCCCGCAACGCAGATAGTCATGTCGATGGCCTACTGCTGACCGTTTCGCCCGAGGCCTTGCAGCGGCTGGACCGCTACGAGCGGCTGGGCATTCGCTATGAACGCGTTGAACAGACACTCGCGGATGGTAGTACTGCCTGGGTATACGTGCGACTCCCCATGGTAAGTGAGCTCGACATCCACCCTCCTGCCCACCGGATAGCTCTGGTAACATACGACTAGTTTTTTGTGGCCGTAGAGTCCCACCGACGGTCGCCACCCCTACTGTTTAGGACACGCCATGAGTGAAGTCACGCCGTACGTATTAATTCTGTATTACTCCCGTTCAGGAGCCACTGCAGACATGGCACGCCAACTAGCTGCGGGCGTTGAAAGCATCCCTGGTATTGAGGCGCGCTTGCGCACCGTGCCAGCAGTGTCACCAACCTGTGAAGCGGTGGATCCAGAGATCCCAGAGGAAGGGGCTGTTTATGCAGACCTGGATGACTTGCGCCACTGCAGCGCGCTAGCGTTAGGTAGTCCGACACGGTTTGGCAATATGGCAGCACCGTTAAAGTATTTTCTCGACACCACCAGTAGCCTCTGGATGAACGGTGCGTTAATTGATAAACCCGCCAGCGCCTTCACCTCCACGTCCAGCTTGCATGGCGGCCAAGAAAGCACGCTATTGACGATGCTGGTACCGCTACTCCATCACGGCATGGTGTATGCGGGCATTCCCTACAGTGAAACCGAGCTGCTGAACACTCAGCACGGCGGCACGCCTTACGGGGCTAGCCATGTGGCAGGGGCGCGCAGTGATCGCCCGGTAGACGAGCACGAACGGGCTCTGTGCAAGGCACAAGGTAAACGGCTCGCGAAACTAGCGCTGGCAATGCACAAGATGCGCCTGGAGGAAGCACCATGAGGCAGTGGTTAGAGGGGCTTGAGGAGAAACACGGGCTCGATAAATTAACCCGACAAGCACGACAGTTAGTAATCATCAGCTTTGTGCTGCTACTAGTGCTAGTGATTTATCGAGGCTTCTTTGTACAGGGCGATACGTTTAACTGGCGGCCAGTCGTGGCGTTTGTGCTTCCACTGGTACTGTTCTTGCCGTCTATTATTGGCCAGCGGGCTCGTGGGCACGCCTGGCTTGCGTTCGTTAGCCTACTCTACTTTACCCAAGGCGTTATGTTAGCCACGCTGCCGGGGCAAGGCATGCGCGGCGTGCTGGAGGCCTTAGTAGCCCTGGCGCTGTTTACGGGCTGCATGGGCTATGCGCGCTTTCGCAGCCGCCAGCAGCGCCTTAACGGCTAGCCACTGCTAATAAAACCAGAGCCAGCCACTCACGCCTGCTGCTACCAGCAACGCGCCAATCGCATAGCGCTTTTGTGCACGGTAAGCGGCAGGCTTTTCATCGGCTGGCACGTTTGAAAAACGCTTCACACCCGTCAGCATAGCGGGCACTAAGCGCTCGCCCTGCAGTGTATGCCAAACCAAACCCACCAGATGTAAACCAATCAATATCAGCAACAGGTCGCTATTCAACGAATGCAGCCGGGCTAGCACATCACCTACTGCAGGGCCCAAAAGCCCATAAAGCGGCGCCTGAAAGAAAATATCGTCGCTCAGAAATAGTCCGCTGAGCGCTTGAAAACCCAGTGACACTAGTAGTAGCACCACCATCCACCCGCCTACCGGGTTATGGCTTGCATAGTGCGATGCACGCCGTGTCATCAGCGCTTTGGCGTACCCGGCCGTCTTCTTCGGGCCGTATAAAAAAGTGCTAAACCGAGCGTAGGGCGAGCCTACCAACCCCCAAATAAAACGAAATACCAACAGGCCAATAATGATGTAGCCTGACTGAGCATGCACTTCGATAGGAAATAAAAACGGTTGCCCCGTGGTTTTGGTGGTGTAAAACGAAATTACCACCGCCGCCAACAGGGACCAGTGAAACAAACGAATTAACTTATCCCATACGGCTATGCGTGTCGTGCGACTCTGCATCAAGCTATCCTCTAACGTTATACTGGTAGAGTTTCTCATTTATTGCTGTTTTCTCATAGAACGATTCAGCGCGCCTGCTAACGCTTTGCTACTGCTCTTATCGTTTGCAACCACAAACCGAACAACACTTGAGCTTTATCGGTAGACCAGCGAACATGACAATAATGCAACTTATCACTGCAAGGGAGCTTCACCGATGACACGAAAAATTGCCGACGTCAGGCGTGACTATGAGGGTGGGCGTTTAGAAGAAGCGCAAACCCCAGATAACCCGTTTGTCATGTTTGATGAGTGGTTCAGCTTAGCGCTGGAAAGCGAAGGCAAGGATGGCAATGCCATGACCCTCGCCACGGTGGACAGCCAGGGTCGTCCTCATGCACGCGTTGTGCTGCTTAAGGGATTCGATGAGCAGGGCATGGTGTTTTTCACCAACTACCATAGCTATAAAGGTAGCGAGTTAAACAACGTGCCTTATGCTGCCTTGACGTTCTGGTGGCCCTCCTTATCACGCCAAGTACGCATCGAAGGCCCAGTGGAGCAAGTGTCTGCAGAAGAGTCAGACGAGTATTTTGCCAGCCGCCCGCGCGGCAGCCAGTTAGGGGCTTGGATCGCAACCCAAAGCGTGGTCATTCCAGATCGCAACTGGATTGAGGAGCGTCAAAAGCGCTTTGAACAGGCTTACGAAGGCCAGGATATTCCGCGCCCTATCCATTGGGGCGGCTACCGAGTAAATCCTGAAATGATCGAGTTTTGGCAAGGGCAACCCAGCCGTTTGCACGACCGCCTGCGCTATGAGCGCCGTGATGGCGGTGAGTGGAGCCGGTTCCGTTTAGCGCCCTAATCATCTAGCGCGACATGTCATTCAACAAATGGCCTGCCGGTATTCCAGCAGACCATTTGTTTGAGTGTGGCTTAGGCTTAATCCGGCTGGCTCTCCAAGCGGTGCCGTTGCCACTCGCTGTCGGGTTCGTTTAGCCGTAACACTGCATCAATCACCTGCTCTTCCATGTTGTACCGACAGCGGAAGCCAAGGTGCTTCATCAGTGCCCGCATCGGGTGGTTATCCACCATGATCTTGCCGATCATTTCGAGCGTGCCGATGCTGGTGCAGTAGTCGATCATCTTCTTCATCAGCAGGCTGCCAATGCCCAGCCCCTGAAGATCATCCCGAATGATAATAGAGAACTCAGTGCGGATATTGTCTGGATCATTCCAAACCCTCACCACTCCCAGCATCTCCTTACTGCCATCATCGTGCTGATGCTCGGCAATAAATGCCATTTGCCGGTCATAGTTGATATGCGACAGGATGGAGAGGTCCCGCTGGGTAAGGTTCGACTTGTTGTGGAAGTAGCGAAAACGAATGCTCTCTTCCGATAGCTGGCGGTGGAAGGTAGTAATGAGCGGAGCATCCTCGGCGCGAATAGGCCGCACCTCCACCTGCCAGCCGTTATTGAGTGTGACCCACTCCCTGAGCTCTTCCGGGTAAGGCATGATCGCAAAGCGTGCGGGGTGCCCCAAATCCATCGCAAAATCGACTGCCAGCATGCCGTCACGGTTTAGCAGCAGCGGGTTGAGCTCCAAACCACGCAGATCCGTCAGGTCAGAGGCCATTTGTGACAGCTTAACCAGCAGTTGGCAAAGGTGCTGAATATCTCGCTCGGGGTCGGCAGAGTGCTCACGAATCAATGACGCCGCATGAGTGCGGCCCACTACATCTGAGGCGAGGCTCATATTGAGCGGCGGCAGCGCCACTTGGCGGTCGGCAAGTACGTTAACCTTGTAACCGCCAATACCGAAGACGATCAGCGGCCCAAACACGGGGTCTCGCGTGATGCCTGCACAAATTTGCATAGAGTGTTTGCCACGCTGCATGGGCTGTAAGCAGTACTCACGAATGGCGTGTTCGGGAAATTTCTCTTGTACTTTATCGCCTAACCGCCGCACGCCCTCAGCGACTTGCTCCGGCGTTTCCAAGTCTTGCAGCAGCCCAGCGGAAATTTTATGCGGGTGCTTGCGATAGCGATAAGGCCGGCAGTTACCCTCATGAACCACTTTCAGCGCCTTGGGTCCCGGAAAGCGCTCGGCGACCACCAAAGCCTCTTCTGGCGAGTGCACATAGGCGCTGGTGGCGGTAGGAATGCCGTAAGCCTCCAACACTTGTGCGGTTTCAGAGTGGGTGAGTGTCTGCCTGCCCTGCTCTTTTGCTTGCTTGATCAGTGCCCGGCATTCTGCACGTATTTCCGGGCTGGTAGAAAACGGCAGGCTGGGGGGAATTTCATGCAGCAGCGCCTGCACACGCTGGTAATCCACCATGTGCATAAACGCCTTCACTGCCTTTTCAGGCGAGGTATAGGTAGGAATCCCTGCCAGGTTGCAGACATGGCGAGCATTTAGCGCTTCTTTCAAGCCCATCCAGCTAGTGAGTAAATTACGCTTAAAGGTTTTACGGTGATCGATCAGCGCTTGGGCGGTGACCTGGGAAGGCGCTAACCTCGTGGGGGCATGCACTACCAGCACGGCATCCACATTAGGGTCAGCGGTGACGATTTGCAGCGCCTCCACAAAGCGCTCTGGCGTCGCGTTACCGCCTAAGTCCACAGGGTTTTCACCCGGCTTACTCATATCCACTTGGCTTTTATGCAGCGCCGCCTGGGTGTCTGGGCTGAACTCAGCGAGCTTGCCACCCGCGCTAATCAGCTTATCGATGGCCAGCATGGCAGGCCCAAGCCCGTTGGAAACAATCGCCAAACGGTCGCCGTGTAGTGGCTTCATGCGTGATAGCGTCTCCAGCGCATCGAGCATTTCATCCGAATCGTTTACCCGAACCACGCCTGCACGGGCGAAAGCAGCATCGAACACCACGTCGCGATTGGCGATTCCCGGTGTAGGGGGCATGCTGGAAATATCCGACTGCGGCGTGCGGCCACTTTTGATCGCCACCACCAAACGGTTACGGGAAGCATCCCGTACGGAGGTCATAAAGTGCTGGGCATCCGTTACCCGCTCCAGATGCAATAAGATGGCCTGAGCAGGGGAAAACTGGTTCACATAGTCGATCAAATCAGGCAGCAGGACATCAACGCTGTCCCCTACGGTAATCAAATGGGAGAAGCCAACATCGCGACCCGCTGCCCAGTCGATCATCGCGTTGGCCAGCATCCCTGACTGGCCTAGGTAGGCGACCCTGCCGGCTTTAACCGGCTGGCTGGCGTAGGAGGCATTGAGCTTTTTGCCGGGCACAATCAGCCCCATACACTCCGGACCAAGCACACGAATGCCTGACTCCCGGGCAGCTTGCAGCATGCGTTGGCGAATAGAGCCTTTATTGTCCTCATCACGGTCAAGGTAGACTCCACCAGAGAGCACCAAAGCTGCTTTTACGCCAAACTTTCCGAGCTTTTTAATCAGTTTGGGGACGCCTTCAATAGGCGAACACACTACTGCAAGGTCTGGCACTTCGGGCAGCTCATCAACCGTACGCACACAGTCAACGCCAAACACCGTCTCGTAGCCCCTCAGGTTAACGGCCCAGAGCTTACCTCTAAAACCACCCTCTTGAAGGTTGCCCAAAACCAAACCACCCAAGGACTCAGGCTTTTCAGAGGCACCGAACACGGCTGCCGAACGAGGTTCGAAAAAATGATGCAAAAAACGTGTGCTCACGAATGTACCTCCCCTGGAGTGAATGACTACTGTGTACGACTTATTGACACTGTCGCGCAAGTCCTCGTGGCGATTAAGGTAGCTTTATTGTTATCGGAGCGCTTGCATGATCACTGCCTACCTTACCCACCCCGACTGCGCATTGCACCACATGGGGCCAGAGCACCCTGAAAGCCCACTGCGGCTGGAGGCAATTCGTGCGCGCCTATCACTCTCTGGGCTATTGCAGCAAACCATGCAAGCCGATGCGAAAGAAGCCTGCGATGAGGCCTTGGCAAGAGTACACCCCCTTCGCCACCTAAATGCGCTGGAAAAGTGCCTTCCCAAAGAGGGGATTGTCACGCTGGACAGCGACACCATGATGAACCCAGATAGCCTAAAAGCCGCCCGGGTGGCCGCTGGCGCAGTCGTTCGTGGTGTAGATCAGGTTTTCAAGCGTCAAGCAGATAACGTTTTTTGCGCCGTTCGTCCGCCTGGGCACCATGCAGAAGCTGCGGATGCGATGGGCTTCTGCTTTTACAACAACATTGCCGTGGGAGCCGCTCACGCAAAGGCCAAATACGGTGCTAAGCGCATCGCCATTCTCGATTTTGATGTGCATCAATGTAACGGCACTATCGATATTTTTAAAAATGATCCCGAAGTACTGATTTGCACTAGCTTTCAATACCCCTTCTACCCGTGGCGTTACCTGCGCAGCGAATCGCAGAACGTAGTGAACACGCCGCTAGAAGTAGGCACGGCAAGTCAGGAGTACCGTCGCGTGATAGAGCATCAGTGGCTGCCCGCGCTGCACGCATTCAAACCCGACCTGGTGATGCTATCGGCAGGTTTTGATGCCCATAAAGATGACCCTATGGGCGACATCTGCCTAGAGGATGAAGATTTCTACTGGGTAACACACTTGGCTATGGAAATCGCGGCGCTCTACGCCGATAACCGAGTCGTGTCTGTGTTGGAGGGTGGCTACAACCCCACGTCATTGGCTAGCGGTGCCGAAGCACACCTGAAAGCGCTCTTGGGCCTGCCTTTCACCAATGTTCCCTAGCCGCACCCGCAGTTAGGGAGCTGTGGTACTATGCAGCCACCATGTTGCCCTCCATTCTACGTGACCGTTATGACCGCCACTTCTGAAGAGCACGCAGCGCTGCGCATCGCGTCAGGGCGCAAACCCTTTGTCGAGCCGTTACGCCTGGGCGAGCGCCTCAAGCAGATTCGCCTTGCCAATCAGTGGACGCTGGAAGATGTGAGCCAGCGCACCGGCATTGCCCGCTCCACGCTCTCCAAAATCGAGAACGATCAGGTGTCGCCGACGTTTAGCGTGGTGCAGAAACTGATTAGTGGTCTCAATATCGACCTGCCCCAGCTCTTTACGCCACCAAAGCGCGAACGCTACACCATGGGTAGGCGCGATCTCACGCGGAAAGGAAAAGGGCAGTTGCACCCTACTCCCACCTACGAGCATGAGCTGCTAGGCCATCAGCTCGCCCAAAAGCGCATGATCCCGTTCAAAACCATCGTACGGGCGCGTAGTTTCGAAGAGTATCACCAGTGGGTGCGTCACGATGGCGAAGAGTTTTTGATGGTGCTGCACGGCGACATCATGCTCTATACAGAGTTCTATGCGCCGCTGGTACTGGCCGAGGGCGACAGCATCTACTTCGATAGTGACATGGGCCACGCCCTAGTCTCTACCAGCCAAGACGATGCTGTCGTGCTATCGGTGTGTACCCGAGGGGATTTGGTTTAGCGCTAAGGTTGCTTACTACAAGCAGTTCGTGGGCTTCGGCAACCCAGCAATACGAGCCAAACGTTTCGGCGGGCTGCCGGGGAATAGGCTCATTAAATAGACCGAGCGCCCTTTTTCCTCGCCTAATGCTTGCTTGGTGGCTTTGACTAGCGGTCGCATCGCTGGTGCCATTTCATAGCGGGCATAAAAATCCCGCACCACGCGAATGAGCTCCCAGTGCTCCTCTGTAAGTGTTAGCTCTTCATCCTTAGCTAACAAATCGGCAACCCCCTCGTCCCAGTCCCCTTGCTTTACTAAATACCCCTCAGGGTCGAGTTTGATTTGTTTATTAGCATCAAGATAACGGTATAAATTTTCATCACTCATTGATTTAGTACCATGACAGAATCTTAGTATGCTGCTCAGTCAGTTCGACAAAGCCTTCCATATCCACCAGGATTGCTTGGCTATTGAGCGCAGCTCCGCTTAAGCCGCGAGAAGCCGCATCCTCTTTTAGCACACACACGCTCACATCAGCCGCCGCATCCCAACCTTGCCAATCAGCATGCAGTAACGCCTGTACGGCATCTTCAATCAGTAAAATACCATCGCCCTCCGCAACGGTAGAGAGCATCTGCGCGGCCGCTTCGCTGTGCGGGGGCTTGTTCAGAATATGTAACATGTTGCTGCCCGCTTAAAAATTCATGACATAGGAGTGACGCTGTACCAATTCGGGTAAGGTATCGTCGGCCACCACCGTGGCCCCATCCACTAGTTGGGCTGCTTGCAAGTTCAACGCATCCAGCGCGCTTTGAGGCACTAGCAGCTGGTCGATATCATACATCTCCAGCATATCAATGGTCGGTAGCGTTGCCTTTTGTCCTGGCGCACCGGCTGCCTGCTCTTTGAGAAGCGCCAGCACTCCCTGGCCAAGAAACAATAGACTAACCGTTTGGCCAAAAGCCGCAGCGACCAGCGCTACATCTAGCCCTTCTCTCAAGGCATTGGAGCTATAGGGGGCATGGCGAATAATCACTAGCCGCTCGTGTTCATGACTCATTGGGCGCTCTCTCTAGGCAAATGTGATTAAACGGTCACAACGCTGCTGAAGCGTCAGCAGTTGCCCTAACCCGGTTAACTCAAATGGCGCATCCAGATTAGAGTGCGCTTGCCCATGGCGTTTTGCCTCAGCTTCACTCATTACGCCACGGCGCAGCGCCGCCGCAATGCACACGTCCAGCATCACGCCATGCTCATGATGCAGCGCTATCCAAGCGTCGCGCATGTTGAGTTCATCCTGCGGAGGTGTCATTAAGCTGGAGGCGTTATGAATCCCTTCTTGATAGAAGAATACGCCCGCCACTTGATGGCCTCGGCTGATCACTGCTTTAGCAAAGCGCAGTGCCGAATGAGGTGCCGCACTTGTGTAGGGGGCACCCATGACTAATAAGCCGTACTCCATTGCATCATCTCGTGCCAATTCAACGAAAAAAAACAGACCCTACTGAGTAGGGTCTGTCATTGATGTCACTTCGATCAAGTGATCGCGTTCTTGCTACCCAATCAATCGTTGCTCATGATGCCCAGAATAGACAGCAGGCTGACGAACAGATTGTAGATAGAAACGTACAGCGTCACGGTAGCGAGGATGTAGTTGGTCTCGCCAGCGCGGTGCACAATTTCACTGGTTTGATAGAGAATCGCTGCAGAAGCAAACAGCACGAAGCCTGCAGAAACCATCAGCGACAGCGCAGGAATGTTGAAGAAGATGCCTGCAACCATCGCCAGAATCAACACGATGGCACCTGCCATCAGGAAATTGCTGAGGAAGCTGAAATCTTTCTTCGTGGTCAACGCAACCGCAGAGAGGCCGATAAACGTCAGGCCGGTCATAGCCAGCGCGTTCATAATCAGCGCACCGCCATTAGGCAACGTTAGGTACGTAGAAATAATTGGGCCCAGGGTAAAGCCCATAAAGCCAGTAAACGCAAAGGTCGACAGCAGTCCAACTGCGGAGTTAGCTGTTTTGTGAACCAGGAACATCAGGCCGTAAGCACCGATGAAGAATACAAAGATATTCATCTGCTGGATGCCCATCGCCACTGAGGCACCCGCGGTGACGGCAGAGAACAGCAGCGTCATTGCCAGCAGCGCGTATGTGTTGCGTAACACCTTATTGGCGCTCGCACTACTCACCGAACTGTGTGTTTGCGTTCTTGCCATATTCGAATCGTTAAAAGCCATGTATCTATGCTCCCTAGTAGTCATACTATCAACGGACAAGCATGCCGTTACCTAGTTCCAGACGCAAGTCTTTGTCTTCCACGCAATCCGCACGTTTTTACGCATCTCCTCTCGGCATGCTTTAACTCCCACATCGACTTGGACACTACAATGCGCTTTAAAATCCCCACTCCCCTCTCAGTAACGGGTATTTCTACACTTTCTGCCCTTACCTTTTCCACCTTATTACTTTCCACAACGGTCTATGGCTATACCCCTAGCGGCAAAGACATCACTTACGGCCTGAATGGCGAGAGTTTTGAAGGTTATTTGGTCTCCGCTGGAGAAGACGCTAAAGGCAGCGTGCTCATCGTGCCTCAGCGCTGAGTAGCTCGCCCCTCAAACGGCAACCGGCTGCCAGCCTTCTGGCGAATAGCGCTCAAGGCCGTTATCCCCCATCCGGGTGAGCCACAGCCAGCGGTGGTTGATTAAATCCGCCACCACCGGCTGGCGTTCAATAATCGCTTCGATGCGTTCTCTGGGCGCGTCGATCACCACGGTTAAGCGCAACGGCTCGTGATGAAGCTTCTCGCCATCGCGCAGCGACTGCTCCGGCAGGCCAATGCGCAGTTGGGGCGAATTACCTTCAATAACGCCCACATGGCCACCCACCACTGAATGCAGCAGCTTATTGCCAGCGCCGTACAGCCCAGGCACCACGGTAGACGCGTAGTACTGCAGGTTGATCCAACTGGCCACCAGCATCGGTGCCATCATCAGCCCTTCTAACACCTTGCCTTCTGGATCTTGCTCTGGGTGGTAGTCGTGCAAGAACGCGCGCCCTTCCAACGCTTTCCCTTGGGTACGCGCCCGTGGCGCTAAAATAAGCGCGGCGTTATTTACCAACCCCCACTCAGGTCGTGGTTGCGACCAGTCGGCACCGCGCGTAGCGAAGGTTTTCAGGCGCTCAATAGGGTCGGCGTCATCCACCCCCAGGTCAGGTGCCCGCTCTAGACGAGTAGCCTCACCCGCCACGTGTACACCGCTTTCAAATGCGGCCAGCGCGTCTTCTAGCGCTTCGGGCATCTGCTCATCCCGGTAGATATGCACGCGGTCGGTGAGCGTGCAGTGGGTGGCGGCCAATACATAAAACGGGCTGGGCAACGTCATACCCTCGTGCTGCAAGGCCTGCTGTACTTCTGGGTCGTTCAGCAGCGCAGCGGCCACCCGCGCATTCATGCCGCCTCCCTGCCCGCCGCAGGCCCCGCAGGTCAGCCCGGCGTGATGCGGGTTGTTTTCGCTTTGGGAGTCGTGGCCCACCAGCACCAGCAGCGACGCCGTGGGGGTTCCCAGCAGCGTTAGCAGGTTTTTCGCCAGCGCTATTTTTTCATGGCGGGCAATTGGCTCGCCGTCGTAGGTGTGGAAAAGCCCGGCGGGCGCTTCGCACTGGGGCACGGTTGCCTGTTTACGCAGGCTGTCTTTAATCAGCTTCCAGCCCCAGGCAATGCCGGTTGTTTCCACCAGGGTGAAGGTTGAAAGCGGCGCGTACTTCGCGTGGCGCACGCTTTGGCGCTGGCTCTCTTTTTGATAGCGCTGAACGCCCCGCTGCTGGGGATGCAAAGAGCCCACCCGATAAGCAGGTTTTAACAACCCCGGCACGCGGGGCTGGGCACGCTCGGGCCCTGTAGCCGCATCGGCCACCGGCATAGCGAAGAACCCCGCCACGCCTAAGGTGGCAACGGTAGGGGTGGCCTGCTCTAAATGGCGACGAAACCGCTCAGAGCGCACGTCGATACAGAACGCAGCCTGCACCTTAGGGGCTGAGAAAGGCTCGGCACTCGGCGCGGCTAACGTCATGGCTAGCGCCCGCTGATAGCCCAGCTCATAGGCATGCTGCCAACACCACAGCGCCTCATGCGCAGAAGTAATGCCCGCATCGGCGGTTTGCCACTGGGCAAACCACTCGCTCTGTTGGATGCTGGTGAGCTGGTCAACGCCTATCCACTCCCATGCCAGTACCATGGCAGCCAGCTGGGTAATGCCCGCCTCTGCCTGCTGGTGGGCGGTATGCCAACCAATGCCTTGGCACCAGGAAGCCCAGCCGTTAATCCGTAACAACAGGGTGTGGGCCAGTACCTCAAACGCTTCTGGGGTGAGCGCCCAATCCTCAGCTATTTGCTCAACCGCTGCTGTGGGGTCATCTGGCAGAGCTTGTAACGCCTGGCGCTGCGCTTTAGGGCAGCGCAGATCGTGTTGTGCCGACGTTTTCCAGAAGTGATAAAGCGAAGGCACAAAACGGCTTGCCCAGCGCTGTTGATGGTGATCGAAGTAGCTGGCACAGCTTTCCGCCAGCGGGTCAAACCCATC
Source organism: Halomonas sp. Cn5-12 (assembly GCF_021532545.1). NCBI lineage: Bacteria > Pseudomonadati > Pseudomonadota > Gammaproteobacteria > Oceanospirillales > Halomonadaceae > Halomonas > Halomonas sp. Cn5-12. The sequence goes on along the minus strand of NZ_JAKGAY010000012.1, from coordinate 8,599 downwards.
ATGCCCTGCCAGGGAATCCCAGGCGCTGCGTAGCGGCGTTACCGGCTTTGGCGGTGTTGCCAAGTAGCTCACTAAGCTCTGCTCGCTATAGGCGTAGCCGCCTTGGCGCAGCGCCTGCTGCAGGTCTTGCGGGGTAATCCGGCCCGATTCCCAAGCGTTACGATAAAACTCGGCAGGCATGGTCATTGGCTGCCCGGCCCGGCGGCTGAGCGCTTGGCTCACCTGCTCAATGGGCTGATGTTTCAGGCCCCACCATGGGTTCACCGCAATCCACTGGTCCAGCGGCCACACCGGGGCAATGGCGTCAGTCGCGCGCTTTAGCGCATCGTGATACTGCTCTGGCGACGGCACTGACGAATGGTGTAAGGATGTGTCTACGGCAACAGGCTGACTCATGACCACTCTCCTTTTAAACCAGGGGCAAGCGATGAAGGACGCGACCAGGCACGAATGGGGGCCACCGCATCCACCGCACGCTGAAACGGCAGTGCCAGGTAAAGCCCCTGGCTAAAGTGAACGCGCCAGCGGGCTACCCAGGTAGCCTGAGGGAACAGCGTCACGGCCCCTGCGGCCAGCACTAGGCTTGCCAGCATCAGTGCCCCTAAAAGGCCTGCCGTGAGTGTTAAGGGCGTGTAGGCGCTGGACAGCGCCGGTGCCAACACGCTATGTAGCAAGGCATACAGCGGCACCAGGGCAAGCGCCATTCCTACCAGCGCTAAACGCTTGGGTTTGGCGGTGCCCACCGGCATGCCCAACAGCGTGCTGCCCACCGCCAAGCTAAGCAGTGCACCCAGCAGCGGATTATGGCTAACCAGCGAGGGCCACAGCATCAGTACCATCGCCGCGACAGCGGCCGCAGGCAGCGCAAGAGAAAGACGCTGACGCAGCGGTGCAAGCGGCAGGCGCTCACAGCGCGAGGCCCTCACGGTACGGCCAGACGCCAAGAAGGAGTGAGCTTTGTAAAGCGAGTGCGCCAACAGGTGAGCCAGCGCCAAGGTGTACGCCCCTACGCCAATTTCAAACAGCATAAAGCCCATTTGCGCGCAGGTAGACCACGCCAGAGCATGCTTGACGGAGGTTTGGGTCAGCATCGTCATCACCGCGACCAGTGCGGTAAAACCACCCACCGCAATGAGCAGGTAGTGGCCCAGCGTTAGGCCATCAAACACCGGGAACAAACGCAGCCACACAAAGCCCCCCAGGTTAATCACCCCCGCATGCAGCAGCGCGGAGACCGGCGTGGGCGCTTCCATCACTTTGATCAACCAGCCATGCATCGGCACCTGGGCGCATTTGCACAGTGCCGCGATGGCCAGCGCCACTGAGGCGGCCTCCACCTGCCAGCCGCTAGAGGACGCCGCAGCGGCCGCAAACAGCTCAGGTAGCTGAAAGGTACCGAAACGTGCATATAAAAGCACTACCGCTACAACCAGCGCCGCATCGCCTATACGGCTAACCACAAATTTTTGCCATGCCGCCCGTTGGGCTTCCACACGCTCAGGGTAGAGCGTTAATAAGTGGTGCAGCGCCACACTCACTCCCACCCAGGCAATCAGCATCACGACCAAGTGATGGGTAAAGACCAGCAGCATCACGCTTGCCAGCACCACCAAACACCAGGGCAAAAACCGACGCTCGCCACGGTCGCCCTTTAGGTAGTTCTCTGCAAAACGCAGCAGCACCGTGCCTAACAGGCTGATGAGTAGCGCCATCCACACGGCCAAACCATCCGGATACAAGCCCAGCGGCTGAGCGGCTTCGGGCAGGCCGGTAGGTACACCCAGCGCATCCAGCACCAGTAGCCCGCCCACCGCTAGGCTCGCGACCAGCGCGCTTGCCGCTAACCAGCGGCCTATTTGCCAAGCGCGCTTCAGCGATGCGGGCGTGCTGGCCCGTGCGCTGACGCCCGCCATCACTAACAGCGAAACCGGGACCAGTAACCACAGCGCTAGCAGTGATAGCACCGTTATGTTGATGAAATGTGGCATAGCCTTTCCCCTTCAGTCGTATGCCACAAACTATGCCCAGCTCGCCACCATATAAAAAATAGTTTATTTTTAAAGAACCGTTCTTTAAAACAGAACGAATAGCCAACACGCAGCCTGAGGCCCCTCTGCCATGAAGCTCAACTACCATCACCTTTACTATTTTTGGCAAGTGGCGAAATCAGGCCACCTGACCCGCACGGCCGAAGCGCTGCACGTGTCACAGTCGTCGCTTTCCCAGCAAATTCGCCAGTTAGAGGAGCGCCTAGGCCAAGCGCTGTTTATTCGCGAAGGGCGGCAGCTGCACCTTTCCGAAGCGGGTAGGATGGCGTTTGATTACGCGGAAATCATCTTCACCCAAGGCGAAGAGCTGAGCGCGCTGTTTGCTGAAGGCGGCCACGCCCATCGCGAAGTGGTACGCGTCGGGGCAGTGGCCACGCTATCGCGCAACTTTCAGGAAGGATTTGTACGGCCGCTGCTGGGCCGAGACGACCTAGATTTGATACTGCAAAGCGGTGGTCTGGATGACCTGCTAAGGCGGCTTTCGGCCCACAAGCTAGACGTGGTGCTCTCTAACCAACCCGTGCGTGGCGATAGTGAACACCCCTGGCGCTCCCAACGGTTAGCGCGCCAGCCGGTAAGTTTAATTGCAGCACCCCACCTCTCGCCGCCCCCTGCTTTTCCCAAAGGCTTAAACGGCCACGCGTTTATTCTGCCTGGGGTTGAAAACGCCACTCGCCACGCCTTCGACCAGCTGTGCAGCCACTACCGGCTAACGCCCAAGATTGCCGCCGAAGTCGACGACATGGCAATGATGCGCCTATTGGCGCGGGACACGCAGCACATTGCCGTTATGCCCCCCGTGGTAGTACGTGACGAGCTGCACAACTGCACGCTAAAAGATTACGGCGCGCTGCCCGGCGTATGGGAAGAATTCTACGCCATTACCATTCAACGCCGGTTTGAATCCCCCAGCCTAAAAGCGCTGCTCACTCGCTCTGGCGAATCGCTGCTGGATTAGCGCGTAGGCAAGCGCTCTACTTAGCCAACAAGCCCGCCACACCCCGCTCGGCGGCTTCAATGGCACCGGCTAAATACCCGGCATACTGTTCACCCCATTCGCTACCAATGCCAGTTAAGCAAAGCTGCCAAGGCCCCATCGCAAGCGCGAGCAGACGGTGCTATCCCATGATGCTCGCTGGGCTGTTGATCAGTGTGGGTAGCGGTGAACGTCTCCTGCGCCCAATCTTTAATCACATCCCGCGTTGGGTTAGCCGCCTCAGGGCCAACAACCTGGCGAGCTGAGCGCGGCAGTGCTGGCGCAAGGCTTCATCGCCCACCTGCGCTCGTACACGCTCAGCCCCCGCAACACACTAAGGTAGGTGGGCGCTTTACCTTCCCCGGCTTGCCCGCTTTCAAGCGGTGGCCAGGCAGCCCAAGCTAATAATGGAATACCCTACCCCAGCAAACAACGGCGTAGCTATGACCCTAGCGCCAGCTAGATAGAACTTTCCTTTCTTTCTTTTTGTCCATACAATTAAATAACATGATAATCGACTTTGACCCGAACAAAAGCGCTCGCAATGAGGAGGAGCGCGGCTTACCTTTCACAGCGGTTGAACGCTTTGATTGGGACGGCGCGCTATTCCATGAAGATGACCGCTACGACTATCCAGAACAGCGCTTCATCGGGTTGGGCAAGATCGGGCAACGGGTACACGTGGTGTGCTTTACGCCCATTGAAGGCGGCATACGGGTTATCAGCCTGAGGAAAGCCAACACACGGGAGGTAAGGCGCTATGAAAACGCGGCTCACGAATAAAGACGGTGAAGTAAGAGAACTCACAGACCAGGACGTTAAGCAGATGCGCCCTATGTCTGAGGTGTTGCCCGCTAACCTACAACGCGCCATTGGTCAGCGTGGCCGCCAGCAGGCACCCACCAAGGTAAAGACTTCCATCCGCTTATCGCCGGAAGTGATCGAGCACTTCAAGGCGCAAGGTGAAGGCTGGCAACGGCGCATAGATCAGGCGCTAAAGACGTACATTCAAGAGCACAGCCACAGCCGCTAAGGTGGCGTGTGGCTATAATTCCGACTCTCTGAAGGAATCACGCTAAATCAATGCGTTGCCCATAGTTTCAGCGTAAAAGGTGCGGTTCGTCACCTTTTACGGCTGGCTATGACCACCACCTCCACAGCATCGAATGCTTGAGACTTCGACTAAACAACAATCAACCGCACCCGGTGCGGCTCGCTCACATCAATTTCAGCGCTACTTGTCACCCGGCCCCAGCGGGAGTTCGGCGGGGCGTGTCGGCTGACTAGCGGCGGGATCGGTGGCGCTCGCTACAGCGCGGCGGCCCATATCGGTTAGGTGCCCAGCAGAATGAAAGGCTAGAAAGAAGGTCAGGAGGGGAACCGACTTTTCACCATGAAACTGGAAATCTATCCAGTATGACTACCTGAGAATAGCTCTCAAAAAAATGGTTAGAAAAAGTGGTTAGAATGCAAAAAAATCAAAGCCCGCAAGTCGTTGACTCTACGGGCTTTTTTAATAATGGCGGAGGGACAGTCCGTATACTACACATCCCACAACATCTACCTAAATCCAGCAAACCACTGATTTAAAATAAAAAAATAGTCAACATAGTCCAATCCCATCCACTCACATACAACGTAAAACAGAGCTCAAGTATGGGCTGGTGTATGGGCTGAGATATGGTACGCTAAAAACCTAATTCGGAGGTAGCGGCCATGGGCAAACTCACAACAAAAGGCGTTCAAAAACTTGTCAGGGAATCAAAGCCTGGCCTGACTAATGATGGGGATGGGCTGTACCTCAAAATTGGAAAAGGTGGCGGCGCAAGCTGGATTTACCGTTTTCGCTGGAGTGGCAAGCTGAGAGATATGGGTCTCGGTAGCTATGCAGATACGTCCCTATCAGAGGCGAGAGAGATTGCTTCTGAACAACGCAAGCTCGTCAAGCAAGGCATCGACCCGCTGTCAGCACGTGAACAGAAAGCTGATACAGAAGCGGGGCCTGTAACGTTCACTCATTGTGCAGCGCGCTACATTCAGTCTCACCGTCGCAGCTGGCGAAACGTAAAGCATGCGCGCCAGTGGGTAAGTACGCTAAAAACATACGTGCGCCCGGTAATAGGCAACCTCCCAGTAGAGGAGGTCACCACGCAGGATATATTGAAGATTTTAACGCCTATCTGGACGGCCAAAAACGAGACCGCTAAGCGTGTACAAGGGCGTATTGAAAACGTATTAGACTTCGCAGCAGCACATGAATATCGCGACCCGGTTAATCCTGCCCGCTGGCGTGGCCATCTCGACAAGCTGCTGGCTAAGCCATCACGGATACAAAAGGTGAATCACCACCCTGCTATGCCTTACGAGCAAGTAGCGGCGTTTATGAACTCAATTCAGCATTACAACAGCATGTCTTCTAAGGCGCTGCAGTTCCTCATATTGACCGCTACTCGCACGTCAGAAGTACTCAATGCTGAGTGGCATGAAATCGACATAGCAAAATCAACTTGGCAGATACCCGCCACACGTATGAAAGCGAATCGTGAGCACAGGGTGCCATTATCTAGTCAAGCAGTAGATCTGCTTCTTACTCTCCCGCGCATGAAAGGTAACAACCATATTTTTCCAGGCATGAAAACTGGCCGCCCACTTTCCAATATGTCTCTTTTACAGTTCATGCGGGGGCTGGGGTACGGACCAAACGGCGAGCAAGGTTACTTTGTACCCCACGGTTTCCGCTCAAGTTTTAGGGATTGGACAGGCGAGGTAACGAGCTACCCTAGGGATGTAGCTGAAATGGCGTTAGCACATGCCATTGAAAACAAAGTGGAAGCCGCATATCGACGTGGAGATCTGTTTGAAAAGCGTAGAGCAATGATGCAGGAATGGGCGAATTACATCATTTAAGGAACAACTGTCACATTTAGGCGCTGCTGGGTACAGCGCCTAAAATCCTTCAGAACGAGTAGAATGGTGTTTTACAGCCCATCGCGGGAGAGTCGACACTTGGCAGTGCTGCCGCAGAGCCACGACTTGGAAGCTCCACACGCATACCATCATCTGTCACAGCAATAATACTTGTGGCTTTGCGCATGCGTTCCCAAGCATAAAGAAACCCTCCAGCGTGCGCGCGTGAATTAGTGAAATGTGGGCTGGATATTTCATAACCATCTAATACAAGATTGAACTCACCCTGACGATCATTCCCATAAGCGATACCGTCAATAGTCAGCGTCATGCTCACTGGGTTTTCATCATTACATGCAATGTACAAACTCAGCAGAGCCGTTAGAGCTTACCGCCATATATTCTGCCGTTCCTTGACCCCAACCACTTGCCCAGGCACCAGGCTCACCAAAGTAGGGATTGGCAGTAACAGGTACAGCCAACAACCCAATCACGCAAGAAACTAATAAAGCAGTTGATATTTAGCTTTTGAATGCTGCAATGAAACTAGAGTTATTGGTCGGGTAGACCGGACGATTGCTCGTTCCGGCCCCCCACAGATCCGAGCGTGCGCGATTGACGCACTCGGCTCCTCAACCGTCAGGTTCACACGAAGGACGCTCGGTGCACGATTCTCGCTCGCGGTAACGGGAGTGTCAGCAACAGTTGCCTTGCCTTCTCCCACGGGAACCATCCTCTCTGTGATCGCCTCCTGAGCCACTTGATCCAGGTTGTCTGAACCCTGTATTGGAAGCGTTGCAGAGACTCGATGTTGTGGGTTATCCCGTAGTACGCATAGTGCCCCATAACCTTTCGACAGAGTTGGCGGTGCTGATCACGCAGGGGCAGGTGGCAGTTGGCTCGGCACCACAGCGAAATTCGCTTCAGGCCTCGCTTGAACCGGTCCTTGGCCGTTTTCTGCTTGATGATCCAGCGTCCACGCAGGGACTTCCCCCAGTAATAGGTAAAGCCCAGGAAGTCGAAGGTCTCGGCCCGTAGCTCGCGATGTGGCCGAAACCGTACCAGCCGAGTCTTGGTCGGGTGCAGGGTAAGGCCGAAGCGCGCAAAGCGCTTGGCCAGTACCTCCAGCACCTTGCGGGCATCAGCTTCGTTGCTGAAGGCGAGCACGGCATCATCGGCGAAGCGCACCGAGAATGCTCGTCCGCGCAGGCGTGGTTTGACGTCTTGCTCAAACCACTCATCCAGCACGTAGTGGAGGTAGACATTCGCCAGCAAGGGGGAAATCACACCCCCTTGTGGGCTGCCTATCTCGCCCTTCTGCCATTGCCCGGCGTCCAATACCCCGGCCTTGAGCCACTTGCCGATCAGGCGGAGGATCACGCCGTCCTTCACTCGTTGCTGCAGAAACGCACGCAGGTGCTGGTGGTCGATCGTGTCGAAGAAGGCTTTGATGTCCAGATCAATGACCCAGCCTCCGCCCATCGACATCAGGCCATTCCTCACCGTTCCGATGGCCTGATGCGCCGAGCGCCCCGGCCGGAAACCATACGAGCACTCGTGAAAATCATGCTCATAGAGCGGCTCCAGCAGGGCCACCACGGCACGTTGCAGGACCTTGTCTTCGAAGGTAGGAATGCCAATCGGCCGTGTGGAGCGCCCGTCTCCCTTGGGAATATTGACGCGCCGCACCGGCGGCGCCCGGTAGCGACCGCTCTTGGCCGCTTCCAGCAGACGCTGGACGTTAGCCTCGAAGTCGCGCGCGAAGTCGTCCGCCGTCTGGCCGTCGATCCCGACGGCGCCGTCACGGCGCGTCATCAGGTAGGCCGTCCTCAGCCACTGGGCGTCGATATGATGCGCCAGTGACGTGAAGGCACGCTGCGGAAAGCGCTCTGCCAGCGCTGCTATCCGCACTTGTTTCGTGGACATGACCTCAGGTTCCTGTGCACCTGTCATGTTGCCCTCGTGCAGTTCTGATGATTGGCCGCCCCTTCCCTCCAGCGGGTCCCGTCGAGTAGGTTCCCCGCCTTCTTCGGTACTATGAGCGACTCCGACTCCCGCCCTTCCATCCGGCTGGCTCCTTATGGTCGCCTGGCCGTACCCCCTGAGTGCCTGTTGTTTGCTTCCGGTACCGTCAGGCACGACAGCACCGGACCGGGAGCTTTCGCCGCAGGCAGCCCCATGCCTGTACCTTTGTCGTTCAGAGGAGAAGGACGGGCCTCCCAGGTTCCTGGGAAACCCCTGTATGGACATGCCCTGCTCTTCGACCCCGGCGGCCCTTCCCTGCCAAGCCATACGGCAGGGTCGTGTTGCCTTCCAGCATTTGAAAACTGTCGGCGACTGCCACTACCACAATTTCGGGGCTCTATCACACGGCCTATCCACTCGCTGTGTACGCTTCGCAGCGGCGGTTACCCGACACCACGCAACACTCGCTGCCGGCTGGTGGCTAGCCTTGGCCGGGTGGGACTTTCACCCACTGGGTTTCACGACATCCTTTCCACCTTCTCGGTTTCCCGGATGTCCAGGCTTTGCCTGGCGCACTCAAATTCTGTGTATGGCCGGTCAGGCGGCAGTCCTGTCTGACTGATCGGTCAAGGGTTCGCCGTCCTTGAACTGGACGTTGTTCACGACCAGCTCCAGCTTGTTGAACCCCTTGATCCGCTTCCAG
>NZ_JAKGAY010000011.1:0-91567 GCF_021532545.1 Halomonas sp. Cn5-12 | reverse complement strand
CCTTGAGAGTCCGGCTCTGGGACGGTTTCAGCTCCTTTCTGAGGCCCTTGCGCACTCTCTCTAGGGCATCGTTGGCCATGCGCACCACATGGAACTTATCGACCACGATACGGGCCTGGGGCAGCACAGCCTTGACCGCTGCCCGGTAGGGGTTCCACATGTCCATGCTGACGATCTCGACCTTCTGCCGGTCTTTCAGCTTCATCAGGTAGTTGGTCACCACGTCCTGGCGGCGGGTGGCCAGCAGGTCGAGCAGGGTTCGCTCCTCAATGTTGGTCAGAATGCAGCGGTAGCGCTTGTTCAGGTATAGCTCGTCAATGCCCAGGATGCGGGGCGTCTCGAAGCGGTGCCAGCGCCCCAGGAACTCGGCGCGGGCGTTGAAGATGTCGCGCACCGTCTTCTCGTCCAGGCCGGTCTGTGCCGCCACAAAGGTGTAGGGGTGGTTGAAGGATTCCTTCTCCACGTACTCATGCAGCCGCAGTGTCATACGGAATCCGTCCACCATCTCCGGTAGCTGGGGCCTGAATGTTGTCTTGCAGGCCCGGCAGGTGTATCGGCGGCGGACCACCCAGAGAGTGACCCGCTTGCCGTGGATGGGCAGATCACGATAGGGAACGTCACGCTTGCCGAACCGCACGAACTCACCCTGCACGCCGCACCCCTCGCAGGCTACTGGTGTAGGTGCTTCAAGCCGAAAATGTATGTCTTCATTCTGCTCATCAGAATCCACCAACTGGTACCCAGGAAGGCTTAACGAATTAATCATCTCCCGCCTTGATCAGAAAAACAGGTAGGTGGCGTAACCGGCAATCATCGCCATAGCAAAAATGACTGCTAAAAACGCCGCTAAAAGCTTCAGCGTGAACAAAGAGCGCAACAGAATGAGCTCAGTCAGGCTGGCTCCGGCACTGCCGATGATCAACGCTAGCACCGTCCCGGCACCCACGCCGTTGGCCATCAGAGCCGCTGCCAGAGGTATGACGGCTTCAGCGCGAATATACAACGGCACGCCGATGACAGCGGCAACTGGAATGGCAAAGGGATTATCTGGGCCTGCATACTGCTCCAATAAGTCAGTGGGCATGAAACCATAGACCACGCTGCCAATCGCAATACCGATGAGCAGGTAAGGCAACACATCGATAAAGTCCGACCAAGCTTCCCGCCACACACCACTGTACTTCCCTTCTTTCTTAACCGTGACAGTGGGTTGACTGTCACAGCATTCGCTAGACGTAGAGACTGTTGTCTTCCTATCAGCCCCGCAAGAAGCCGTCTTCGGAGTGGTGTCGCAGCTGTTGGTGCCGCAACTCGATGCGGTCGATGTAGCACTGCACGGGCTTGCTGATGAACTACATCCACTGCTCTCTTGTGTCGCCGTCCGGCGCACATAACGCTCGAAGCCAAGCGTGTGAAGCAGCCATCCGGCACCTACCGCGACCACCAAAGCGGCGAGCACATAGATAGCAGTAAGTGTCCATCCAAACGTGGCAACCAGCAGGCCGACGACGATAGGATTCAGCAACGGAGATGAGAAAAGAAACACCATCATCGGCCCAAAACCGGCCCGTGCCCGAATCAACCCTTTCAACATGGGGATAGTCGAGCAACTACAGAAGGGCGTTATAGCTCCTAAACCAGCAGCAAGAAAATAGCCTCGCTTCCCACTGGAAGTCAGTAACGCTTCCACCTTGGATGGTGGGATGTGACGTTGAAGAACTCCGACCAGCAAGCTAATGCCAATGAATATAACCGATAGCTCGATAGCGAGAAAGGCGAACATGCCTAGAGCGTCTTGGAGTTGAGATGACATTCAACATTACTCCTATATTTCTAGTATTGTCGAAATGATGTACGCAGCCTACTTGCGTTTATCCGACCTGTCAACTATAATTCTAGAAACATCGAATTATTGGGGCGTGCTATGGATCACGAAAAGGTTGCAGCCAGCTTAGCTGAGCTAGGGAATAGTCACCGACTGTCCGTGTTCCGCTTTCTGGTCAAAGCTGGCCATGATGGGGCTTCGGTCGGAGATATCCAGAAGGGGCTGGGTATTCCTGCTTCGACGCTATCACATCACCTTGCGCGCATGGCCAAGGTAGGGCTGATCCGGCAGGAGAAACATAGCCGCACGATTGTCTGTATATCCGAGTATGGGCACCTAGAGAATTTGATCGGTTTCTTACAAGAGGAATGTTGTGCAGGTGTCCGGATTGCGCATGAACCAGAACCGCTTTGACGCTTGCCCAGCTCTCGCTGTCCTCCCTAGTCAGCATCGCTATGAAGACTCAGGCGAAGGTGGAAACAGAAAATTGGCAGTAGAGTAGGCTGAAGAGGATCAATCAGATAATCCGCTGAGAAAGATTTTCTTCTTTACATCTTTGGCATTTTATCAACCAGAAATTCCGGATACCCCAAATAAAATACGCGGTTTAGGCATTCACTTCAAGCCAATGGCTAACGCATCAGGGCGGTAAAAAAGATGCCAACAGGCGTAACAGGCGTATAGAAACAAACACGCCCAGCTAGGCTGGGCGTGTAGGGTGGGTTTGACGCTAAATAAACGCTTACTCGGTAGCCGTTTCCTCGGCATCCATTTCCTGGGCCGAGTCACCGTGATGGTCGCGCTTACCGTGTCCACGCTCGTGGCGGTGCTCAGCATGCATCTCGTGCATAGCGTCACGCAGTGCCTGCTGCTCTTCTTCCGATAAAATCTCAGCGACACGGGCTTGATGCTCTTCACGCAGGGCAAGCACGGCTTCGCGGTGCTCAGCGTGTGCTTCATTAAGCGCCGTTTGCTGCTCTTCGCTCAGTTCTGCGCGTTGATAAACTTCCTGGCGACGCTCTTCCATGCGCTCCATCATGGCTTCCCGGTCCATGCCACGGCCTTCATGGTTGTCTGCCTGGGCGGTAAAGGCCAGCGGTGTAAGGGCAACGGCGAGCAGGGCAGGAGCATATAGCTGACGTAGTGACATCTTCATGGCATACCTCGTTTCTAATGAATACATGGTAATTTGACGATGTCAGTATTAACGGGCTTGGTGTAAATCGTTTGCACAAAGTGTGCAACAACCGTGACCTTCTCAATAGCAGTAGTGGTTCATCCTTCCGGCTGATACTTATAGCCTACCCCGTAAACCGAGCGAATGATCTCTTGGTCGGGGAGGGCTTCGGTGATTTTTTTGCGCAGCTTCTTAATATGGCTATCCACCGTGCGCTCGGAAACGATGCGGTTATCGCGGTACATATGATCCATCAACTGCTCGCGGCTGAAGATGCGTCCTGGAGACTGCATCATCACGCGCAGCAACTGAAACTCGACCGCTGTTAAGCCTAAATCTTGGCCGTCGGCCAGTGCCTGCCAGCCCTCTTCATCTAGCGTGATGGGCGTTTTGGGGGCGGTGGTGGTGGGTGCTGTCTGTGCAGCGGCATGACTGCGGCGTAGCACGGCCTTAACACGTGCCACTACTTCTCGAGGGCTGAAAGGTTTGCAGATGTAATCATCTGCGCCTAACTCTAGCCCCAGCAGCCGGTCTACCTCTTCTACCTTGGCGGTGACCATGATAATGGGGAGCTTGGGCCACTGTTGACGGATTTCCCGGCACAGCGTCAGGCCATCTTTGCCCGGTAGCATAACATCCAGCAGCACCAGTTCAGGCGAATGCTTATTGAGCCAGGGGATCACCTCATTGCCGTGGCTGATAATGCTGGGCGCAAAATGATTGCTTTGTAAGTAATCGGCCATGAGGCGGGCGATTTTGGGCTCATCCTCAACGATCAGCAGGGAGGCGTCTTCGGGTAAACCATCTTGAGGTAATGCGTCGGGATGTGAATCACTCTGAGACATAGTTAGCTCGCTTATGGTCGTTTAAGAGGCGGTTAACAGTGGCAACCGTAGGGTCCAAGTTAAGCCACCCAGCGCCGAGGCGCTGGGTGTGAGCGTGCCGCCATGAGCCGTTACCAGCGCGCTGGCAATAGAAAGCCCCAGGCCGCTGCCACCGCTGGCGCGGTTGCGCGAACCCTCCACCCGGTAGAGCCGCTCGGTTAAACGTGACAGCTCCTCTTCAGGAACTCCGGGGGCACTATCTTGCCAGGTAATCACCGCGTCGCCCCGTTCGCAGATAAGGGAAACACTTAGCTTTCCAGGCGGCTGGGTGTAGGCACAGCTATTATCCAGCAGGTTGCTCCACAGCTGGCGTAGTCGTTGGGCATCGCCACGAATCATCACATCATCGGCCAGGGCCGTGGTGAGGGTCAGGCCGCTCTCTTCCAGCCAGCGGTCGGCGTCGTTCAGGCGGCTTTCCAGGCTTTCGCTGAGATTCATGGGGGCAAGCTGGATATCCAGCGCGCCCGCATCGCTTTGGGAGAGCAGGCGTAAATCGGCTACTAAGCGCTCTAGCTGAGCCACTTCCTGAGCCAGCGAACTTAAGTTTTCCTGGTTCAGCGGGCGGATGCCGTCCTGCATGGCTTCAATTTCACCCCGCAGCACGGCCAGTGGGGTGCGCAGCTCATGGGCGGTGTCCGAGACCCAGCGGGCGCGGGCTTCACGGCTGGCTTCAAGCGTGGCGGCCAGCACGTTGAAATCTCGGGCAAGGCGGGAAAGCTCGTCTTTACCACGCTCTGGCAGGCGGGTGTGGTAGTCGCCTTCGGTTAAGCGCAGCGTAGCCCCGGCCAGGGCGCGGGTGCGCCGACCCAGCCACCAGGAGAGCCCGCCTGCCAGCAGCAGCGAGGCCAGCCCTAGCGAGATCACGATTAGCACTAGGTTACGCTGCTGGCGCTCCAGAAAGCGGCTCTCCATGCGCTCCATCATCTCCTGCGGCGGGCGAAAACCCAGCGCGCCAATCGCTTCTCGCTGGCCGCTTGGGGTCATATCGCTATACAGCGTTAGCCAGCGCCAGCCCATTGAGCCACGCGGTGTATCCGCAGGTGGTACAACATAATCCCCTTTGCTATCGCGCAGAGCAAAATCCTCAGCTTCGCCGAGAGGCGATGGACGGTCACGATGCTCCTGACCGAGTTCAAAGCGCACAATATAGGGCCAGCGATCAGGCGACGCTTCTAACCAAGCCCAGTCGCCCTGGGTTTCCCAGCGGGTAATCAGCCCATCGGCAAGCAGCGTGGCCCGCCGCTCCTGGGCTTGATTGAGATACTCAAGAAAGCCGCGGTCGATGCTGTAAGAGACCGCCAGAAACACGCTCGCCGCGATGGCCACGTTAACGCTTAAAATTGCCACAAACAGCTTTAGCCCCAGCCGTGAGGGCCGCCACTGACGCAGTCGGGTCCATCTACTCATTAGTTTATGCCCTGCTGGCTAGGCTGGCGCGGGGCGCTTAACCGTTCACGTAGGTTTTCCAGCCCTAAATAGAGGCAGGGCACTACCAGCAGCAGAATCAGGGTGGCGAAGAGCATGCCAAAGCCTAGCGAAATCGCCATGGGGATCATAAAGCGTGCCTGGCGTGAGGTTTCCAGAATCATCGGCGCAAGCCCCAGGAATGTGGTCAGCGTGGTCATCATAATCGGCCGCAAGCGTCGGGTGGCGGCGGCCACAATCGCTTCGCGAGGCGCCATGCCTTCCCGTCGCTTACGGTTAGCGTAGTCGATCAACACCAACGCATCGTTAATCACCACGCCGGAGAGCGCTAGCATACCTAATAGGCTGATGATCGACAGCCCAAAGCCCATCAGCATATGACCGCCCACGGCACCGACGATACCAAACGGAATTGCGGCCATCACCAACAGCGGCTGTAGGTAGCTTCTGAACGGAATAGCGAGCAGCGCATAGAGGGCGGCTAACATCAGCCACATGGCGTTACGCAGGGTGGCGAGGTTGTCGGCGGTGTCCTGTTGACGGCCGCCCATGCTCACTTCAAGCCCTGGCCAGGTGTTGCTGAGCGTGGGGAAGACCTCTTCTTGCAGGGTGGCGAGCACTTGGTTAATCGCTTGGTCGCTCTCTGAATCGGCGGTGACGGTGATAATCCGCCGCCCATCAATACGCTGCAGGCTGCTGGAGGCTTGGCTCAGAGTGATATCCGCGACTCTAGAGAGCGGCACGCTCATCCCGTCGGGGGTTCTGACCGGCAGGCGGTATAGCTCGCTAAGGCTGTTGCGCGACTGCTCCGGCAGGCGCACTTCCACGCTCACCTCCTGGCGGCCGATAAACTGCTCCACCGCCGTGGCTCCTTGCAGCGGGCCGCGCAGCGCCTGGGCGAGGTCGCTGCCGGTCAGCCCGAGTGAACGACCTTCGGCGGAGAGGCGCATCTCTAGCTGTGGCTTGCCATCGCCCAGGCCGCTGTCGATATCGGTCAAGCCATATTCGGCTAGCCGTTCGGCCAAATCTGCGGCGGCGGCCTCCAGCACTTGGGTATTGGGGTGAGAGAGGCGCAGGCTCAACGCCGCCCCGCTACCGGGGCCGCCAAAGTCAGACTCGAAGCGTACCGACTGCGCGCCTAACAGATCCCCGGTGAGGTCCCGCCACTCCCGAGCGATGCGAGAAGGAGGCCAGGCATCCAGGCTTTCCGGCGCGATATCCAAACGCACTTCCAGGCTTTCGCCATCTAGGCTACTGCGGGTGCTGCTGAAGGTGAGGGTCTCTTCCTGCTCGCTGAGCTGTGCGGCGGCATCGAGGAGCTGTTGGCTTAGCTCGCGGCTTACGCTGATATGGCTGCCAATCGGCAGGGTGACGGTGGCTTGCACCTGATCAGACTCGACCCGAGGCATCAGCGAAAAACCTAACCGCCCGCTCATCGCCCAGGCCATGGTCACACAGAGAATGGCGACCCCCATAGCGACGGTGAGCAGGCGCTGATTGAGTGCGCGCTGTAACAGAGGCTCAAACTGTTGATAGGTGAAGTGATGCAGGCCGCGCTGCATACTGAGTCGCACCGCTTCGATAGGCCGCTGCCACGCGGGCGTTTGGCGGGGCTTGCTGGCGTGAGCCAAGTGGGCGGGCAGAATAAACAGCGCTTCCACTAGCGAGATAATAAACACGGTAATCACCACCACCGGCACGGTGGCAAAAATCAGCCCCAGAAATCCCGGCAGGAACAAGAGCGGTAGAAACGCGACGATATTGGAGAGGATGGCAAAGGTCAGCGGAGTGGCAATTTCTTGAGCGCCTTTAACCGCCGCATCTCGCAGCGAGTAGCCTTGCTCTCGGTAACTGTAGATGTTTTCGCCTACCATAATGGCGTCATCCACCACGATGCCTAGGGCGATGATAAAGGCGAACATCGACATCATATTGAGCGATACGCCGACCCAGGGTAGAAACAGCATGGCCCCTAAAAACGCCGTGGGAATGCCTAGCGTGACCCAAAAGGCCAGCCGCGCTTCTAAAAACAGCGCCATCAAAATCAGTACCAGCGCCAAGCCCATCCAGGCGTTTTTCAGCAGTAGGCTGAGGCGGTCTTCGTAAACTTTCGAGCTATCCCGTGAAACGTCCAGGCTGACGCCATCGGGCAGGTTGGCTTGCAGCCGCGCTAACTCACCGTAAACCGCATTAGAAATACTCGTGGGCGTTTGGTCGCCGATTTGATACACATCCACCGATAGCCCTGGCTGGCCGTTGTAAAACTCCTCCCGGTCGGTTTCGGCAAAGCCTTCGCTCACTCTGGCGATATCGCCGAGCATAACGGGCGCACCCTGGGCGGTGGTTAAGATGGGCAGTTCGGCAAACTCCTCGGCGCTGTTGCGCCGCCCCTGGTAGCGAATCAGCCACTCGCCTTCAGCGGTCGTGAGCTGGCCGCTGGCAAGGTCCAGCGCTTCCTCGGCAATGCGGCTGGCTAGCTGTTGATGATCCAACCCGTAGCGCTCGATGGCCTCGTCATCCAAATGAACCTGGATTTCCCGTTCGCGGTTGCCGGAAAGCTCGGCGCGGGAAATACCGCTGGTGGCCTGCAGCTCGGCGCGTACGTTTTCGGCGGCGTCGTGGAGCGCGGCCAAGCCCACGTTGCCATATACCTGAAGGCTGACCACGCTGCGCGAGCGGCCTGCCAGGGTGAAGCGGGGCGGGTCGGCGGCGGCGGGCAGGGTGGTGATGGCGTTCACGGATTGCTGAATATCCTGATACGCCCGCATCACGTCCACGCCATCAATTAGCGTGGCGCTGACCACCCCGCTGCCTTCGCTGGCGCTGGCGGTCAGTTCATCGATGCCTTCCACATCGGCAATCGCGGCCTCGACCGGCAGCAGCAAACTCTGCTCGACGTCCTCTGGCGTAGCGCCCGGATAGCTGATGGTGACCTGGACGATTTCCGTCTCGAATTCGGGAAACACCTCTTTTTTGATCGCCAGTGAGGCCATTAACCCGCCGACGATAAACAGTACCATCATCAGGTTGGGGACGACGCCGTGATCGACCATCCACGCCAGCGGGCCTTTACGCATCATTGAGCCGCTCCCTCATCCTGAGCGGGGGTATCGCCACGCTGGCGAATCCGCACTTCCTGGCCCTCTCGGGGTTGGGCCAGCCCGGCTGTCACTACCCGCTGACCGGGCTCCAGGCCGCTGCGTATCAGCACTTCTTCCTGGCCGCGATAGGCGAGTGTGACCTGGGTACTCTGCAGGCGATTCTCGTCATCCACCCACCACACCTGCTCGCCGGGGCGTAGTGCGGCTGAGGGCAGCGCAATCAAGGGCTCTTCGGCGGTGGTATGAAACGCCACGCGCAGCACATCGCCCAAGCGCAGGGCGGGGCCGTCCTGGTTGAGCGCCAGCGGATCATCCACGGCAATCAACAGCTGGGCCTGCAGGCCATTCTCTTCGAGGTTGGGCAGAATAGAGAGCAAGGTGCCTTCCCGAGAGGCGCCTTCTGGCCAGCCTTGGCTGGTCAGCGTGACGCTCCCCCCCGGCGAGAGCCAATCCAGCGTTTCGCCCGGCAGCGAGGCGCGCACCCAGAACTGCTCGACGCCGACCAAACTCACCACGGCGGTGCCTTGGCTCAGCAGGCTGCCAGCGCCCACCAAACGCTCTTGCACCATGGCGCGCCACGGGGCGGTTAAGGTCGCACGCTCTAGGTTGAGCGCCGCTTGGTCACGCACCACGCGGGCTTGGGTCAGTTGAGCCTGGGCCTGACGGAGCTGCGGTTCACGCAGCACCAGCGCGCGGCGTTCGGCGCTGAGTTGACGGCCAAAGGATTCGTACTCGCTGCGCGCGCGCTGCTGCTCGGCCTGCTCTAAGGCGAGCTGCGCCTGGGCATTCGCCAGTTGAGCTTCGGCGTCTTCGAGAGCCAAACGCAGGTCAGCTTGATCGATATAGGCTACCGGTACGCCTTGTTCGACCACTCGGCCGGGCAGCACGCCATCGCCAAAGCGCTCTAGCTGGCCCGCTACGCGGCTGGCAAGCTCGGTGGATTTTTCTGCCTCAACGCGGCCAAAGCCGTTCAGCGTGGGTGACTGCACCTGCTGTTCCGTGGTGATGACATCGACCACGGGCGGCGTTGGCGGAGGCGGCGGGCGGCGCTCGACCCGTGGCGGCTGGCTAACGATCCACCAAGCGAGGGCTAAACCACCGGCAAATACCAATAGCGCTGCCAGCGCACCGAAGCCGATGCGACCTTGCTGAGAAAAAGCGTAAGAGCGAGAGGGGGTCATGGACGGGTGTTATCCGTTGGCTGAGAGCAAAAATTCCAGAAAAGAGCGCGTATCATGCTAGCATCACCGATTGCCACGCAGCGATTAGGTAAGCTTTGTGCAAAAAGTGTGCAACCCGATGTGACGGGGCTTTTTTGCACCAAACGCTGACGCAGCAAGCAATAGCTGCCATCATTCATGTGAAAAGCCATAGATTCTCTGGTCTGTACGACGTTATGAAAAACACCGCCACCCGCGACAAACTCATTGATTCTGGTGCCGAGCTGATTGCCCAGCAGGGCTATAATGCGACGGGTATCAATGCTGTATTAAAAACCTGCGGTGTCCCCAAAGGCTCGTTCTACCACTACTTTTCCAGCAAAGAAGACTTCGGTTTGGCGGTCATCGAGCGCTTTGCCGACGATTACGATGCGTCGTTAGCGGCGCTGCTGGAAGACCCCGCCCTGCCGCCCCTGGAGCGTTTGCGCCGCTACTTTGCCACCGGGCGCGCCCATATGCTCGACTGCGATCACATCACCGGCTGCTTGATCGGTAATCTCGGTCAGGAGCTTTCCGGCCAGAGTGATACCTTCCGTGATGCCCTGAATTTGGTGTTTCAGCGTTGGGAAAAACGCTTTGTGGCCTGCTTGAGCCAAGCCCAAGCCGACGGCACGATCAATGCCGCCATCCCGCCTGAGGCGCTGGCCAGCTTTATTCTCTCCGGATGGGAAGGGGCGATTCTGCGGGCCAAAACACTCAAATCTCTGGCCCCTATGGAACACTTCGAGGCCATTTTGTTCGATCAAGTGCTGGTGCCACGCTAGCAGGCGATACATCAATGGCGAGCGCGGAAGTGGTAATCACCGCTAGACACGTCGTTGTTCACGGCGGCGAGCAGAGAGGTGCTCGCGGTGTCGGCATTGAGCTGGCCGGTTTGTACCAGCGCCCGAAAATCGTGGTGGGGCAGGGCAATGTCGTCCGGCGTGACGCCAAAAAAGTGGCAAATACGCTGGAGCGCGGCATGGCTGGGGTAGTAGCGTCCGCTGAGGTGGCGGTTGAACTGCGCCCGGTTGATGGGCAGGCGACGGCACACGTCGGCAATAGAGGGGTAGTAGCTGCACAGCAGGCGCAAATTGGCCACAAATTCATCGTGCATAGGCGTGACTCTTGGGCGGTGGCGGCTAATGTGCCGCCTTGCGCCCAAGAGTGCAACGGCTCGCTCTTTACGTCCGCTTAAAATAAGCCGTGCGCGTGGTTAGAAGCCCTCTAACACTAGCTTACCCACGGTGCGGTTGCTCTCAATCAGCGCGTGGGCACGCGTTAGGTTATCGGCAGTGATGGGGCCAAGCACCTCGCCCAGCGTCGTGGTTAAACGGCCGCTATCCACCATGGCGGCGACTTCGCTCAATAGGTCGTGCTGCTTGGCAATGTCCTCGGTGGTAAACAGCGGCCGCGTGAACATCAGCTCCCAGTGCAGTGACAGGCTTTTGAGCTTGAGTTTGCGCACATCGATCAGTTCCGGGTCATCGATCAGCGCCAGCTTGCCCTGGGGTTTTAGAGCATTGATGATCGCCTCGAAGTGGTGATCGGTTTGATTGAGGCTGACCACCATATCCACCTGCTCATAGCCTGCGGCTTTGAGCGCTTCATCCAGCGGTTGGCGGTGGTCGATCACCGCATCGGCGCCGAGCGACGTGACCCAGGCTTGGCTTTCCGGGCGTGAGGCTGTCCCAATCACGGTGATATCGGTGAGCTGCTTGGCGAGCTGAATCAGAATCGAGCCAACACCCCCCGCAGCGCCTACCACTAATAGGGTTTTGCCTTGGGTGTCGCGCATGCCCAGCTCTAGGCGGTCGAACAGCAGTTCCCAGGCAGTAATGGCGGTTAACGGCAGGGCGGCGGCCTGGGCGTCGGAGAGGCTCTTCGGCGCTAGGCTGGCGATGCGCTCATCGACCAGCTGGTACTCAGCGTTGGAGCCTTGGCGTGCGATGCTGCCCGCGTACCACACCCGGTCACCCGGCTGAAAGCGAGTGACTGCACTGCCCACGGCATCGACCACGCCTACCGCGTCGTAACCCAGTACCCGCGGCTCGCCGCCTTCAGGTAGCGCGCTTTTGCGCACCTTGGCATCTACCGGATTGACGGAAACTGCGCTGACCGCAACGCGGATATCGTGGGGTTCGGGTGTAGGGAGCGGCAGCTCGACGGCGTGCAGGGCGTCTGGGTGGTCGATTGGCAGGCTTTTGGTAAACGCGAATGCTTTCATGGTCGTTCTCCAAGCGATGATGAATGGCGACATCATGCCTGGGTGTTGTTTTATGAAAAAGAGGGCTAATGTAGCTAACAGTTTCCAATTTTTTTTGAAAATAAGGGCGCCATCGACCCATGCGTACCGGTGACCTAAACGTGTTTGTCTATGCTGCCGAGCACGGCAGCCTTTCCGCCGCCGCGCGGGAGCTGGCGATTACCCCTGCAGTGGCTAGCGTGGCGATCAAACGGCTTGAAGACGCGTTGGGCACGCGGCTACTGGTACGTTCTACCCGCAGTTTGCGGCTAACACCCGCCGGGGCGCACTATTTAGTGCATGCGAAAACGGCATTGAGGGCCCTTGCCGAAGGGGAAAAAGAGCTGCACCGCGAGCGCCAGGAGATAGCGGGAGAACTCAGCCTCTCCATGCCGTCTGATCTAGGCCGCAACGTGCTGCTGGGCTGGCTGGACCATTTTATGGCACGGCATCCGCAGCTGCGCCTGCGGCTTCGGGTGAGTGACCGGGTGAGCGACCTGTTTCGCCAGCCGGTGGAGATTGCCCTGCGCTACGGCGTGCCGGAGGATTCCAGCCTGGTAGCCCTGCCGCTAAAAAGCGATAACCACCGGGCGGTGTGCGCAGCACCAAGCTATATCGCGCGCCACGGCGAGCCTGCCACTCCAGATGAATTACGCCAGCACAACTGCCTCTGCTTCAACCTGGGTGAGCGGGTGCACAACCAGTGGCAGTTCGGCAGTGAGCGTATCAGCGTGCAGGGCAATCGAGTGAGCGACGATGCCGAGTGCGTGCGCCGCTGGGCGCTGGCGGGAGAGGGCATTGCCTATAAATCTCGCCTCGATGTTCAGGCAGACCTCGATGCAGGCCGCTTGGTGGCGCTGTTGGCCTCGTTTTCTACCGAGCCCGCGCCGCTGTATCTCGTCTGCCCGCATCGGCTGTCGCTCACTCCCGCGGTGGTCGCGCTGAAAGACTTTCTGATCGAACGGTTACAAGAAGTCGTCGAATGAAGAGCATCATCTATCCGCGAGGAGCTAGCCATGTTTGAAGGGCTTGAAAAACAGACACGCCGCGTTAACGGCGTCGATATTGCCTATCGGATGGGCGCCCGCAGCGCGGGCATGGCACCGTTCGCTCCAGAAGCGCTGGCGGAGTACGAGCGCTGCCTTGCGGGCACTATATCGCCGAAGAGATTCCTGACCTGCTGCTAGAGGAGTCGCTGCCGTTCTTGCTGGAGCCGCAATAAGCGATTCACGCGACTGCCCAAGACGAAGCGGGCAAAAAACTGGATAATGGCCGCCATTCGCCTGATGCGTTGGCGCTCAGGCACACTCATTACTCCGGACGCCCGCTTATGGAAATCAAAGTTAACTATCTCGACAACCTCCGCCTGGAGTCCAAGTTCGACGATTTTACGGTCATCTCCGACCAGCCGATTCGCTACAAGGGCGACGGCTCGGCCCCCGGCCCGTTCGACTACTTCCTGGCGTCGTCGGCCATGTGTGCCGCCTACTTCGTCAAGGTGTACTGCAACGCGCGCAATATTCCCACCGAGAACATTCGCCTGTCGCAAAACAACATCGTCGACCCGGAAAACCGCTACAAGCAGATCTTCAAGATTCAGGTCGAGCTGCCGGAAGATATCTCGGAAAAGGATCGCGAAGGCATTCTGCGCTCCATCGACCGCTGCACGGTGAAGAAGGTTGTTCAGACCGGCCCCGAGTTCCAGATTGAAGTGGTCGAGAACATCGACGAGGACGCCCAAGCGCTGCTGATGGGCGCGCCGGAGGGGAGTAGCACCTACATCGAAGGCAAAGATCTGCCGCTGGAGCAGACCATTGCCAACATGAGCGGTATTTTGGCCGACCTTGGCATGAAGATCGAGATTGCCTCCTGGCGCAATATCGTGCCCCACGTGTGGTCGCTGCATATCCGCGATGCGGCCTCGCCCATGTGCTTTACCAACGGCAAAGGCGCGACCAAAGAGAGCGCGCTGTGTTCGGCGCTGGGCGAGTTCATCGAGCGTTTGAGCTGCAACTTCTTCTACAACGATCAATTCTTGGGTGAAGAGATCGCGAACAGCGAATTCGTGCACTACCCCAATGAGAAGTGGTTCAAGCCGGGGCCGAATGACGAGCTGCCCGCCGAAATTCTCGACGAGCACTGCCTGGCGATTTACAACCCGGAAGGCGAGCTGGGTGGCTCGAACCTGATTGATACCAACTCGGGCCGTGAAGACCGGGGCATCGTTTCGCTTCCCTTTGTGCGCCAAAGCGACGGCGAAACGGTCTACTTCCCCTCCAATCTGATCGAAAACCTGTTCCTCAGCAACGGCATGAGCGCGGGCAATACGCTGGTGGAGGCTCAGGTACAGTGCCTTTCAGAGATTTTCGAGCGGGCGGTGAAGCGGGAGATCCTCGAACAGGAATTGACCCTGCCCGACGTACCGCAAGAAGTGCTGGCCAAGTACCCCAGCATTGTCGAGGGCATCAATGCCCTGGAAGCCCAGGGCTTCCCGGTGCTGGTGAAGGATGCCTCCATGGGCGGGCAGTTCCCGGTAATGTGCGTGACGCTGATGAACCCGCGTACCGGCGGGGTATTCGCTTCCTTTGGTGCCCACCCAAGTTTTGAAGTAGCGCTGGAGCGCAGCCTGACCGAACTGCTTCAAGGGCGCAGCTTTGAAGGCTTTAACGACCTGCCGCTGCCGACATTTAACTCGCAAACCGTCTCCGAGCCGAACAACTTCGTAGAACACTTTATCGACTCTTTCGGCGTGGTGTCGTGGCG
Source organism: Halomonas sp. Cn5-12 (assembly GCF_021532545.1). NCBI lineage: Bacteria > Pseudomonadati > Pseudomonadota > Gammaproteobacteria > Oceanospirillales > Halomonadaceae > Halomonas > Halomonas sp. Cn5-12. Next base: position 76,948 of record NZ_JAKGAY010000011.1, on the reverse strand, counting down.
TTTCTTTAGTGCCAAGCCTGATTTTGAATTCAGTGAATGGGACTTCTCCGGCAGCAACGAAGAAGAGGCCAATACGCTGTTTGGCATTTTTGAACAGCTGGGCGCGGAAGTGTACATGGCGGTCCACGAAGACCTCGGCGCGCCGGTGTGCCGGATTCTGGTGCCAGGCTACTCCGAGGTGTACCCCATCGAAGACCTGGTTTGGGACAACACCAACAAGGCGCTGGACTACCGCGAAGATATTCTCAATCTGCACCGCCTGGATAACGAGCAGCTCACCGATCTCGTCGAGCGCTTGGAAGAGAGCCAGATGGACGACCACGCCGATATCATCACGCTAATTGGTATCGAGTTCGACGAGAACACCGTGTGGGGCCAGCTAACCATTCTGGAGCTGAAACTGCTGGTTTACCTGGCACTTGGCCGCCATGAAGAGGCGCTGGACTGCGTGCAGATGTTCCTCCAGTACAACGACAACACCGTTGAGCGCGGCCTGTTCTACCAGGCGGTCAACGCGGTGCTGGAGATTGAGCTGGACGACGAATTGGAGCTGGACGACTACCTGCCCAACTTCAAGCGCATGTTTGGCGAAGCGACTATGGAGGCGGTCGTGGGTTCAGTAGACGGCAGCGTGCGCTTCCACGGCCTCACGCCCACCAATATGCAGTTAGAGGGCTTGGATCGCCACCAGCGCCTGATCGAAAGCTACAAGAAGCTTCACGCAGCGCGAGCGGCTAAAGCGGGTCTCTAACGGCGTTTATCAGTGAGTAACGACAGCGGTGCGCGGCCCCTTGGCCCGCACCGTTTTTTTTATGTGATGCACTCTGGTGCAGCAATTGGCGCAGTGAGTGCAACCAACTGCACCGCTGCGCCAAATTTCATGGCAGGCCTGGCTTGGTACAACACTCTTCGCGCAATTCAGCCAAAGAACCAGTAACACACCAGAATGGCGGTGGTGATGCCTGCCACATCGGCGACCAGGGCGCATCCCAGTCCATGGCGAATGCGGGTGATGCCTACGGCACCGAAGTAAACCGCCAGCACGTAAAACGTGGTTTCGGTGCTGCCTTGGAAGGTGGCCGCCAGTAGCCCAGGGAAGCTATCGACACCAAAGGTGTTCATGGTTTCGATCATCATGGCGCGGGAGCCGCTGCCGGAGAGCGGTTTCACAAAGGCGGTGGGTAGCGCATCCACAAAGCGGGTGTCCCAGCCGATGCCCTCAACCAGCCAGCGGATACCGCCAAGCCCGGCATCCAGCACGCCGCTGGCGCGCAGCACACCCACCGCGACCAGCATGGCAATCAGGTAGGGCAGCAGGGTGATGGTAAAGCTCAGGCCCTCTTTAGCCCCTTCGATAAAGGCGTCGTACACCTTCACTCCGCGAAGCGCGCCAACCACTAGAAACATCATCACAATGCTAAACAGGGTCAGATTGCCCACCAGCGTTGAGGCCGCCGCCAGCGCCTGAGCGGACATCCCCGCTAAAGTGGTGATCAATAGCCCTAACGCTAACGCAGCCGCCACTAAATAGGCCAACACGACCGGGTGCCAGAGCTTTAAACGCTGCATCACCGCTACTGCCAAAAGCCCAGCCAGGCTAGAGGCGCTTGTCGCTAACAAGATCGGTAAAAAGACCAGCGTCGGGTCGGTGGCTCCCTGCTGGGCGCGGTACATAAAAATAGTGACGGGCAGCAGGGTGAGCGACGAGGTATTAAGCACTAAAAACAGGATTTGAGCGTTGCTGGCAGTCTCACTGCTGGGATTAAGGCTTTGCAGCGAATGCATCGCTTTGATACCGAGCGGCGTGGCGGCGTTATCCAGGCCGAGAATGTTCGCCGCGAAGTTCATGCTAATCAGCCCCATGGCCGGGTGGCCACGGGGCACTTCGGGCATCAGGCGGCTAAAAAGCGGGTCGAGTACCCGCCCCAGTAGTCGTATCAACCCTGCCTTTTCGGCAATGGAAAGAAACCCCAGCCACAGCGTCATGGTGCCCAGCAGCACCAAGATAATATCGACGCTCACCTTCGCCATATCGAACAGCGACTGCACCAAGCGGGCAAACACTTCGCTATCGCCACCCACCAGCCACTGCCAGAGCGATGCCGCAAAGGCGGCAATAAAGAAGCTTAACCAGATTCCGTTGAGCATGGCGGGTGGGCGTCCTTGGTCATAAAAGAGGGTGTGCGTTTGCTGCGTATCCTAACCAAGGAGCGCCCGTGCGTGCTAACCCGAAAGCGAAAGAAAGAACAGAATCAGCGGAGGCGACAGCAGCGAGAGGATAAAGCCGCTAACCACGGCAATGGGCACACAGGCCACGCCGCCGTGCTGCTGGATAACAGGAAGAGTGAAATCCATGGACGTCGCCCCGCCGTAGCCAATCGCCAGCGCGGTATGGCGATGAATGACCAGTGGGATCAGGATGAACGCCAGCAGCTCGCGGGTGAGGTCGTTGAAGAACGCCACACCACCCATCAGCGGGCCAAGTTGGTCGCCAATCAAAATGGCGGAAAGCGAGTACCAGCCGAAGCCTGAGGCCATCGCGAGGCCTTCGTTCCAGCTCAGCGAAAGCAGCGGGGCGGCTACCAAGCCCGCTAGCAGAGAGCTAACGGCCAGCGTGACTGCAATGGCGAGCCCCAAGCGATTGAGCAAAATCTGCTTCAGCGGCATACCGGAGTTGCGTAGCTGGCAGCCAATCAACACCAGCAGTAAATACAGCACCCACTCGGCTAGCCAGTCGGCGGTGGTGAACAGCGCCTCGCCAACCATAGGCCCAAGCAGCAGCCCCGCAGTGACACCCGCTGCGACCACGCCCACCAGCATTAACGAGCCCTGCATGGCGGCGAGCTTGCTGGTGGGGGCATCTTTCACTACCGGAGAGCCGCCCGCGCTGAGCCGCACTCGCCGAGAAAGCCACCACAGTGCGGCTAAGTTAAACAGCGTGGTGATGGTAAACAGCAGTAGGGCATTGCCACCCAGACGAGAGAGCTGGCTGCCTAAATTCTCAAGCCCGGCGAGGCTCACGCCCATAAACAGCAGAATCAGGTACACCGAGCCGCTGACGGCTCGGTTAATCAGATTCAGCAAGCGGGTCGAACGGACACGTACCAAGTAGCCCAAAAACAGCGGCAGTAAAACGATCAATAGGCCAGAGAGCATTTAGGGCGCGTTACCCCCGGCGGGGTTGAAGTGGGTCATGGTGAGTGTCGTTTGTCGGCGCCCCTCTTTTTCATAGGTGGCTGAGAGGATGAGCCCCGGCCAGTCAGGATGGAAGTTGATCAGCAAATGCCGGTCAGGCTTTTCGGCATCAATCAGCGTGACCTGCTTAGCGTCGAACTCACCGGCAGGCACACGGGCTGTAGTGGGCTCGTTCACGAAGTACTGGAAATGTTCGTCGCGCCCACGGTGATCCACGAAGTCGATATCGCAGGGGTTGCTCTCGGTGCAGCCTTCGGTGCCAGCCCGGCGGGAGAGGTCGAACAGGGCGGCTTGACGATCGATGGAGGGAATGTCGTCTTGGTTGAGCTGATAGCTGTCGCCGACGCCGAAGAGAGAGTAGCTGCTGTTATAAAGCAAAGAGTGTGTGTCGCCATCATCGATGTAGAAACGACTGCGCTCGTTACCTCGGGCGACGGCAATGGAGAAACTCATGTCGCTCAGCCAATGCGAGCCTTCATGCGTGAGCGTATGGGTAATGTTGGCGCTCGGCCAGCCGCGAATTTCAAGCCGGTACTGCGCCTCGAATGGCTGAGGAGAGGCCAAGGAAGCGCTGTCATCGGCAAGCGCGACGGCGCTGTTCGTCATCAGCGCGGCAGTCAATGTAGCGCCCAATAGGCCGTTCCGTGTGTTACGAGCGAATGTGTGTTGCAAAGGCTCCTCCTCCCTACAGTGTGTCGTCCTAAGAGCCTTTAGCGAGCGCTTGGTTCCGTGTGCGAGTATAACGAGCGTGGCGTTAAACGTCAGTAGCCCATGTCGGGGTTAACGGTAGCCAGAGTTTCACCCGCCTCAAAGGCGTGCAGGTACGAAATCACTTGATCAATGGCATCGTTAAGCGGTGTGGGGGCCGCCATATGCGGAGTGACGATGACCTTAGGGTGCTGCCAGAGCGGGTTGTTTGCCGGTAGCGGCTCTTCATGGAAAACATCCAGCAGTGCTCCGCGCAGGTGCCCTGGCTGGCCGTCATGGCCCAGTGCGTCCAGCAGTGCTTGCTCATCAATCAAGCTACCACGGCCTGGGTTAATGATGCTGGCACCTTTCGGCAGTTGTGCCAGCCGTTCGGCGTTAAGAATGTGCTGGGTAGCCGCTGTATCGGGGAGAATGGTTACTACGCTTTGCGCTTGGTTCAGTAGCTCGTTTAAACCGTTCTCGCCATGCAGGCAGCGCACGCCGCTGATCTGTTTGGGGGTACGGCTCCAGCCAAGCACCGGGAACCCAGCCTGTTGAAGCGCGCTCGCCACATAGCTGCCGATAGCGCCTAGCCCTAATACACCCACCGGCCAGTTCGCTTTATCCGGCACCGCATGGGGCTGCCACTGGGCATTTGGCTGCTGAGCGGCGTAGCGGTCCATGCTGCGGTAGAAGTGCAGCACGCCGTAAAGCACATAGTCGGCCATCAATTCGCTCATGCCTGCATCGCGTAGCTTCACAATAGGGACATCCTTGGGGAGCCCAGGCGTCTTCAGCAAATAATCGACCCCAGCCCCTAGGTTAATAATGCCTTTTAGCTGCGTTTGTTCTTGCAGGAGGTGAGCGGGCGCTTTCCACACGGCTAGGTAGTCGGCGTTGGCCCGTTCGCTGGCGGGGGCATCACTGGTAAGCACGGTGGCCTCTGGAAGCGCCTCTGCAATAGCGGCCTGCCACTGGGCCGCGTCATCAATATGCACTACGACTTTCATGTTATCTCCTTGTACTCAGTTAATAATGCATGCTGACTATCATGGGCGAGAGGAGCTTAATACCGCAACCTGAGGGCATTATGGAGAACGCTGTCAACGTATAGATAAAGCTAACGTTAACAGCATATGAAATTTTTGTAATAAAGGCTTTGACCGGCAGCCAAGGGGGGGTGCTAGTATCGCCTTAAGACGACATTGGCGGGCCAACAGCGGCGGTGGCCAGGTCGATCCTGTGGCCCAGCGCAGTGAGCCTTAGGGCATGCGCTGGTTCTTAGTGATCTTTGATGGCGAGTTGCCCGATGACTGAGGTTTCCCTGCCTTTCACTCGTGAAGAGTATGCAAACCGCCTGTGGAAGGTGCGTGCTGAAATGGCCGGTCGTGGTATTGACGTATTGATCGTCAGCGACCCCTCCAACATGGCGTGGTTAACCGGCTACGATGGTTGGTCATTTTATGTTCACCAGTGCGTGCTGGTGGGGCTGGAAGGCGAACCCGTATGGTTCGGCCGCCGGATGGATGCCAATGGTGCACTGCGCACCTGCTGGATTCATCCCGATAATATTACCTACTACCCGGATTACTACGTCCAGAACCCTGATATGCACCCGATGGAGTATCTGGCGCAGTCGATTATGCCGGACCGTGGCTGGCATATCGGTGTGGTGGGCATGGAGATGGATAACTACTACTTCTCCGCTAAAGCGTATCAAAGCCTGCTGAAAGAGTTGCCCCATGCGCGCTTTATGGATGCCAACTCGCTGGTGAACTGGTGCCGGGCGATCAAGTCGCCTCAAGAAATTGCTTATATGCGGGTAGCGGCCAGAATCGTCGAGGGGATGCACTCGCGCATTCTTGAGGTGATTGAGCCTGGTCTGCCCAAGAGCAAGCTAGTATCGGAGATTTATCGCGTGGGTATTGAGGGCTTTGTCGATGAAAACGGCAAAGTATTTGGCGGTGATTACCCCGCCATCGTGCCCATGTTGCCCACCGGTAAAGATGCAGCCGCACCCCACTTAACCTGGGACGATACGCCATTTCGCACCGGCGAAGGCACCTTCTTCGAAATTGCCGGGGTGTTCAAGCGCTACCATGCGCCTATGTCGCGCACGGTGTTTCTCGGCACGCCACCGGTTGATTTTATCCGTGCGGAGTCGGCGCTGCTGGAAGGTATCGAGAATGGCCTAGCGGTTGCCAAGCCCGGCAACCGCACGGCAGATATTGCCATGGCGCTGGGTGCGGCGATGGATAAATATGGCTTTGACCGCGGTGGTGCCCGCTGTGGTTACCCCATCGGTATCTCTTACCCACCCGACTGGGGCGAGCGCACCATGAGTTTGCGCCCCTCGGATGAAACTATCCTGCAGCCCGGCATGACCTTCCACTTCATGCCCGGCCTATGGGTTGATGACTGGGGCCTGGAGATTACCGAAAGTATCCTAATAACCGAAGATGGCTGTGAAACCCTGGCGAATTTCCCCCGCCAGCTGTTCGTCAAATAGCCGCGTGATAACACAAGGGAAACACAATGACGCTTCAACCGAACCAACTGCGGCCAAGCCCCATTTCCGCCACCGTTGATTTCGACGCCGATGGCGTGCAGCACGGCTTTTTAAAACTGCCGATTTCCACCGATGAGTCGGCTTGGGGCGCGGTGATGATCCCCGTCACGGTAGTAAAAAATGGCGAAGGCCCCACGGCACTGCTCACCGGTGGCAACCATGGCGATGAGTACGAGGGCATCACTTCGCTGTTGAAGCTCTCCTCGACGCTGAAAGCGGAAGACGTGACCGGACGCGTGATCATCGTGCCCTGCATGAATACCCCAGCGGTGATGGCGGGCAAACGCACCTCACCCATGGATAAAGGCAACCTGAACCGCAGCTTTCCTGGCGACCCTAACGGCACGGTGACCTCGCAAATTGCCGACTACTTCACCCGTGTGCTGGTGCCCATGAGCGATGTAGTGCTCGACCTGCACTCCGGCGGCCGCACGCTGGATATTCTGCCGTTTGGCGCCTCCCACGTGCTGGATGACAAAGCTCAACAGCAGGCCGCCCTGGAAGGGGCTAAAGCGTTTGGTGCGCCTTACGCCATGGTGATGTTCGAGCTGGATGCCGAAAAACTCTTCGACACCGCCTGCGAGCGCCAAGGCAAGGTGTTTGTGGCGACCGAACTAGGCGGCGGCGGCACCTCTACGCCGCAAAGCATTGCCATTGCCGAACGTGGCGTGCGCAACTTCTTGATTCATTATGGCTTGGTAGAGGGCAGTGTAGAAATGCCCGAAGGCGGGCAAATGTACCTCGATATGCCAGATGCTAGCTGCTACGTGCAGAGCCAGCATTCGGGTGTGTTAGAGCTGCTGGTGGCACTGGGTGATGAAGTGAAGAAGGGCCAAACCATCGCTTATGTCTACGATATGACCCGCAGCGGCACCGCACCAGTGGCGTACAAGGCCGAGCGCGATGGCATTCTCATGGCCCGCCGTGCGCCCTCGCTGATCAATATGGGGGATACCCTGGCGGTGATCGCCGATGTTGTCGAACGCCTGGAGGCGTAGCCCCCGGCATGATGAAACTGGACCGTTTTGATCTCAAAATCCTCGATATCCTCTCCCGGGACGGGCGAATCACCAAGTCTAAGCTGGCCGAGGCGATTAACCTCTCGGTCAGCCCCTGTTGGGAGCGGGTGAAGCGCCTGGAGAAGGCGGGTGTGATCGAAGGCTATACCGCGCGCATCAATGCCGAGGTATTGGTGCCGCGTAACCCGGTGTGGGTGCAGATCGAGCTCAAACAGCACAACGCCGAAAGCTTTGCCCGCTTTGAAGCCTTGGTGATGCAAACTCCCGAGGTGACCGAGTGCGTGGCCGTCGGCGGTGGCGTCGATTATCTGGTGAAGTTCGAAGCCCGCACCATCGATAGCTACCAGCGCTTGATGGATAAATGGCTGGTATCGGAGGTGGGCATTGAGCGCTACTTTACGTATATCGTGACGAAGACTGTCAAGCATCAGCCGATTGGCATCGACCCCAGCGCTGCGCTTTAGCCGCTTTGCCTTGCGGCCAAAAAAAACCATCATAAAACGTCTTGCCACAAAAAAAGTGCCGGAAAACACCGGCGCTTTCAAAAACACTTCGTGGCGATTCTCCCTTACGCTAGGCACATCGATTTAGCGCGGCCCTTGAGCCGCGATGGATGATCCTTTTGATGTGCACGGTGTGTCGCCTCTAGCAGGCCTCATCGTATTGGCTGCAACCTGGGGAGGTGCCCATGACCACACTATCGACCACGCTTGCTAAACGCCTGGAAGATCCGCGCCTGTTCCGGCAGTACGCCTACGTGAACGGCAAGTGGACCCATGGCGAAGGTGGCCGTGAAGAGGCCGTGTACGACCCGGCAACCAACGAAGCCATTGGCCATATTCCGCTGCTGGAAGCAGAGCAAATTACCGCTGCTGTGGATGCCGCCGAAGCGGCGTTTGTCCACTGGCGGGCACTGCGCGCCGACGAGCGTTGCGAACGCCTGCTGGCCTGGTACGACCTCATTCAAGCCAACCGTGAAGACCTCGCCACGATTATGACCCTGGAGCAGGGCAAACCGCTGCCCGATGCCCGTGGTGAAGTAGAGTATGGCGCAAGCTTTGTGCGTTGGTTCGCGGAAGAGGGCAAGCGCACCTACGGCGAGACCATCCCTAGCCACATTCCCAATGCATCGCTCGGCACCATTAAAGAGCCGGTGGGCATTGCCGCGATGATTACGCCGTGGAACTTCCCGCTGGCGATGATCACCCGCAAAGCCGCTGCCGCGCTGGCCGCAGGCTGCCCGGTGATTGTGAAGCCCGCCAACGAAACGCCGTTCTCGGCGCTGGCGCTGGCTGAGCTTGCTGAGCGAGCAGGCATTCCCGAAGGTATCTTCAACGTGGTATTGGGCGAGCCTGCGGAAGTCTCCAAGATTTTGTGCAACGAGCCGCGTATTCGTGCGCTCTCGTTCACCGGCTCCACCCGCGTTGGCCGCCTGCTCATCGAGCAAAGCGCTAACACCGTGAAGCGTCTTTCACTGGAACTGGGTGGCAACGCGCCGTTTATCGTCGGGCCAGATATGGACCCGAAAGAAGCCGCCTATGCTGCGGTAGCGGCCAAGTTCCAAACCGCTGGGCAAGACTGCCTTGCCGCTAACCGGATTCTGGTACACGAATCGATTCACGATGAGTTCGTGGCCCAGTTCACCGAGCGTATGGCGGCCCTCACCGTGGGCAATGGCCTGCACGGCGAAGTTGATCTTGGCCCGCTCATTCACCGCCAAGCGGTCGAAAAAGCAGCCGCGATTGTGGACGACGCGATCTCCCAAGGCGCCACCATGATCGCGGGCGACCAAAGCCAAGCACCGGGCGACAACTTCTTTATGCCCGTGCTGCTGACCGGTGTGACACCGCAAATGAAAGTATGGCGGGAAGAGAACTTTGCCCCGGTGGCCGGCATTACCGCTTATAGTAGCGACGACGAAGTGATCGAGATGGCCAACGACACCGAATACGGCCTGGCCGCGTACATCTACACCCATGATATTCGTCGTATTTGGAAGCTGATGCGCGCACTGGAGTACGGCATGGTGAGCGTCAACTCCGTGAAGATGACCGGCCCGCCCGTGCCCTTCGGCGGTGTCAAACAGTCCGGCCTTGGCCGTGAAGGTGGCGCTACAGGTATCGATGAGTACCTGGAAACGAAATACTACTGCCTGGGCGCGCTGGGTTCGGTATCGGGCAGCTAGGTTTAGGAACCACAGCATCGCGCGCTGAAGCGCCCTCCCACAACACCCGCTGAGGTGCTTGAATAGGCCCTGTGGGAGGCCGGCTCCGCCGGGCGAAGGCACCGCTAGGTGCCCAACATTACGTCAGTCACCAAAGATAAAACACCCTCCCCAACAGTGGGGAGGTTTATTGTAAAGAGAGAACGTTATGAGCTTGCATCAGGATCTGATCGAACGCGACCGTAAAGTCACCTTCCACGCCTCTACCCACCTGCGTGACTTCGCCCACGGCGACGCACCGGGCCGTGTTATTACCGGTGGTAAAGGCATTAATATCGTTGATAAAGATGGTCGTGAGTTCATCGACGGTTTTGCGGGTCTTTACTGTGTGAACATCGGCTATGGTCGCACTGAAGTGGCTGAAGCTATCTACAAGCAGGCGCTTGAGCTCTCCTACTACCACACCTACGTAGGCCACTCCAACGAGCCGCAAATCGAGCTTTCCGAGCGCGTGCTGAAAATTGCAGGCCTCAACATGTCCAAAGTCTACTACGGCATGTCCGGCTCTGACGCCAACGAAACCCAGCTCAAAATCGTGCGTTACTACAACAACGTCCTGGGTCGCCCGCAGAAGAAAAAGGTCATCTCGCGCATGCGCGGTTACCACGGCTCTGGCATCGCGTCTGGCTCGCTGACCGGCCTGAAGGCGTTCCACGACCACTTCGACCTGCCCATCGATACCATCCGCCATACCGAAGCGCCGCACTACTACCTGCGCGCCGCCGAGCAGCACGGCATGACCGAGCGGGAGTTCTCTGCCTATTGCGCGGATAAGCTCGAAGCGATGATTCTGGAAGAGGGCCCGGACACCGTTGCCGCCTTTATCGGCGAGCCGGTACTTGGCACTGGCGGTATCGTGCCGCCGCCGGAAGGCTACTGGGAAGCGATTCAGCCGATACTGGACAAGTACGACGTGCTGCTAATTGCCGACGAAGTGGTATGTGGCTTCGGCCGTACCGGCTCCGACTTCGGTAGCCACCACTACAATATGAAGCCTGACCTGATCACTATCGCCAAAGGTCTGACCAGCGCCTACCAGCCGCTGTCTGGCGTGATTGTCGGCGATAAAGTGTGGAAAGTGCTTGAGCAGGGCACCGGTGAATTCGGCCCCATCGGCCACGGCTGGACCTACTCAGGCCACGCCCTGGGTTGTGCTGCTGGCCTTGCCAACCTGGATATCATCGAGCGCGAAAACCTGGTGGGCAACGCGGCAGAAACCGGCGCTTACTTCCAGCAGCAGCTGAAAGCCACCTTCGAAGGTCACCCGCTGCTGGGCGACGTGCGCGGCGTAGGCCTGATGGCTGCGCTGGAATTCTCTCCGGATGCCAAACAGCGCCTGCACTTCGACCCCTCGTTGAAGGTTGGCCCGCGTGTCGCCGCTGCCGCGCTGGAAGAGAACCTGATTGCCCGCGCCATGCCCCAAGGTGACATTCTAGGTTTTGCGCCGCCGCTGACCATCAATCGTGGTGAAGTGGACGAGATGATTGGCCGTGCCAAACGTGCCATCGACCGCGTGACCGATGAGTTAGTGCGCTCCGGCGACCTGAAAACGGGCCAGCAAGAAGCCGCTTTTACCGTTTAATCGCCTGCGTTAGCCGTTTAAGCGCCGCTGCTGATGCAGCGGCGTTTTTGTTTTTGTTCACGGCTGTTTTTGATCGCGGTGTCTATGCTGAATACAGTGAATAGACAATGGATCGTTAAGGAGGCGTACACAATGCAACCGGTACTAGCCTTTGATGTATACGGCACGCTAATTGATACCCAGGGGGTAACCGTTGAACTGGAACGCCGCCTAAGCGATGTCACCAAGGCAGGCGAGTTTGCCAAACGCTGGCGGGAAAAGCAGCTGGAGTACAGCTTCCGCCATGGCCTGATGGGGGCTTATGTGCCCTTTACCGAGTGCACGCGTGAAGCGCTGGTGTTTACCGACCGCGCGCTACAAACCGACCTTTCCGATAACGACCGCGACCACTTAATGGCCGTTTATGCGGAGCTGCCTGCGTTCCCAGATGTGGTGCCTGCGCTGGACCAACTGCGCGATGCGGGCATCCGCTGCGTGGCCTTTTCCAACGGCACGGAAGAAGCTGTTAGCCAACTGCTGACTCGCGCAGGTGTGAGGAGTCATATGGATGTCGTGATCAGTGTCGATGAGGTAAAGCGCTTCAAGCCCGACCCCGCCGTTTACGCCTACCTACGCACGTGGCTAGAAACGCGCCCGGAAAACACCTGGCTGATCTCTAGCAACCCCTTTGATGTGATTGGCGCGGCCCACGCGGGCCTGCGTAGCGCCTGGGTACGCCGCCATTCGGATGCCCCCTTCGACCCCTGGGGCATTGAGCCGGATATGACGGTACCTGAATTAGAAACGCTGGCGGAACGGATGATGCGATAGGTTGGTATCTACCGCTATCGGCCCCATAATGGTGGGCAGAACCCTCCTTACATGGAACACAATATGTCGAAAAAAATCTACTGCATCGCTAGCTTCAAACCCAAGGCCGGTAAAGAGGAAGCCGTATTTAAAGCGCTGCAGACGTTAGAACCCAATACGCACCGCGAAGATGCCTGCTTGCACTACACGGTGACTCGCCAGATCGATAACCCGTTTGCCCAAGGCACTAGCTACCCGATTGTGTTCCATGAAATTTGGGCCAGTCGCGAAGAGTTTGAAGCCCACTGCCAGCGTAAAGAGATTCAAGACTTCTTCGCCAAGCACGTTGAGTCGCCCGATGGCGACATTGAAGACGCCAATGTATGCGTTTACACCGATGAACCGTGGAATTTCGACGCTCCCAAGGTGTAACCGCCTTCAGCGTGTAGAATAGGCGAGCGAAAGAGAGCGACGACGGAGCCACCATGACCGAAAAGAAGATGAACGTTGAAAGCTTTAACCTGGATCACACCAAGGTAAAAGCGCCCTACGTACGCTTGGCCGATATTAAAGAGGGCCAGAACGGCGACCGTATCCACAAGTATGACCTGCGGATCTGCCAGCCCAACAAAGAGCACATGGAGATGCCCGCGCTGCACTCCCTGGAGCACTTGATGGCGGAAATGTCGCGCAACCATACCGATAAAGTGGTCGATATCAGCCCGATGGGCTGCCAGACCGGCTTCTATATCGCGCTGATTAACCACGATGATTACGACGATGTACTATCGATCATCGAGAAAACCCTCAACGACGTACTAACCGCCACTGAAGTGCCCGCTTGCAACGAAATGCAGTGCGGCTGGGCCGCCAGCCACAGCTTGGAAGGCGCCCAGAAACTTGCTAAAGGCCTGCTGGCCAAGCGCAGTGAGTGGACGGAAGTGTTTGCGTAAGCAGCCTTGAGTCGATTCAGAACGCAAAACGCCCCCGTCTGGGGGCGTTTTAGTGTGAGCTTGAAAAACTGAAGGCACCTAACGCTGTGTTGACTAAAAAGGTGCTGAAACTGCCTTGAGAATGCTGTGTTGTCCAAGTTGCTCTGGCAGCACACGTGCTGAGTACTCGCCCTCTATTTCTTGGCAAATCTCTCGGTATGCTTGCAATTTAGGGCCTTTTTGTACCTTCGGTGCCTGACTAATAAACACCATATCGTCAGGGTTATGGCCAGAAATTTTAAGGCGGCGTAAATGCGCTAGCCACTTATCACCCTTCTCAATAATTTTGCTGGCGTCATCCAAATCAAAACTGATGGGTTTGATGGCCTGTCGTATGTGTGCGCCTTCTTGCCAGACGAACGGCAACTTTACGCGCACGATATCGTTTCCCAGCGTTTGCTCTGTGTAACGACGGTTCAGCGATTTTAGCCATTGCGTGACATCTTTGGTGAGCTGCTCTTCTGGTGATGCTACGTGCTTAAAATCATGATGAACATAGCGGTTGAATAGCTCATCAAGCGCTGCTTGCGGGTCTTTAGCGGCTAGCGTGCCTGGCCTGCTAAAGCGAAACATGGCTTCACGAGGCTCTATTAAATCTTTGAAAATGCGCAGCTGCACCTCAGGTTGGCCTTGGTGCTGGTTGGCTAGATCAACCGTCCTCTTGAGCTCTGTGACGAAATGTTGGCGTGCCTGAGTAAACACTTTTGCTGGCAGTTTATCGAAAAATTGTGTGATGCGTTTGCGAGCAACGGTTTCAACGCGTTGAAGGAACACGCCGTTATTGCAGAGCATGATGATTCCCAGGTTCGCGAACTCACCCGTATCCAGGTAGGGCTGAAAGCGCAGCACTGCATAATTACAAATAATGGCGCTCATATCAGGCTCCAGAAGGAAGGATCGCGTAACCGTGCTAATAGATTGAAGCGCTCTGCCAGTGAGGGGTGTATCTCTGAGGTGTCATCGTCTATATCGTGATAGAGCCACTCCAGAGGAATCGAATCGATGATCATATCCCAATCGTTCAGGGCCGCGTCAAGCACCGCCTCGTGGCGTGCGCGTACTTCCAGGTCCGCAAAACATGCACGTTGATGGCTAAATACATGATTTTCAAAATCGCCGTTACCGTTGATAGGGTCGAAAGCTAGATTATGATCAATCACTACCAAACCGTTCACTGAGCTCCATAGCAGGTTGACGTTGCCTCCTTGAGCGCTCAGGCGACGATCCTCATTGTTAACCCACATATCGAATAGCAAAAGCCGCTGCTGAATCACTTCATCGACTTCTGAGATTTGTGAAAAAAGCAGATCCTGGCTATGCGCAGCGACCTTAGAAGCGAATGCTAGCCCGCCTTTCAGATCGGAGGCGCGAGGCTCCATGGAAAAATCTAGCATGCCTGCTGGAAATCGCATCAAAGCGTACTCAGCGATGGGCAATTCACACCGCCGTGCCAATTCAGCGCAAATGAGCTCAGCGACCAATGACGGTTGGCCAACGCCATGGATACCTTTGACCACGTACTGCTCATCCATAACATCACGCACAATAAATGGCTGAGTGCGGCCTTGAGTTGATTGGCGCAGAATCTCCTTGGCTTCTACGATGCGGGGCTTTTCCATCATCACCTCACCAGCCGCCAGTGTTCATCATCCTGCTGGGCTTGGCCGAGGGCGGCGAGGGCGGAGAGTACCTCGTTGACGCCTTTTAGCGGTTTGCGTTTGAACTGGGCGGCCAGGCTTTCCGCGCTGTGGGGGCTTTGGGCGAGCATGTCGCGTAGCAGCGTGACCTGGGTGGCGAGGTCTTTGGGCCAGGTGGCTTTTGTTTTGTCGGCGGCTGGGGCGCTGGCCTCAGCCGTGGTGCTTTGCAGCTCGGTTTGGGTGGGGGCGGCTTCTTCCGGCGCTTGGTACTCCGGGCGTAGCCAGCGCACCTTGCCTTGCGCTTCTTCAGCGGCGCGCTGTTTGTTGAGCGCCACTAGGCGCATTAGTAACTCTTCTTCGGCTTCTGCCTGGGCGGCGGGTTTATCCGGCAGGGGCGTAGTGGCTCCGGGTAAGCCCACGAGTGCTTTTGTCAAGTCATCCCAGCCGTAGGCGTTAAATACCGCGCGGTCTAGGGCGTCATGGTCGGCAAGCAGGGTGCTGACCAAGCCTTGTTGGTTGATGGTTTGCTCTTTGGCGTTGAGCTCTTCGCCTGCGCGCAGCTTCTCCATCACGTTGTACATACCGGTAAGCGTGAGTGTGGGGTGCTCGGCCTGCTGACGCTTGCGGTGAGCGTCGATCTGCTCGGCCAGTTGGCCGATCTGCGCCGCCTGCTTGTCGGTCAGTTCTGGGAAAGGGAAGGTCTCGAAACAGCGGGTTTTTACATAAACTGAATCGTTGCCAACACCCAAACGGCTACCAGCCGCTAATGACCAGAGTATATGCAAGCGGCTTGATAACAGCCCAAACTCTTCACCCTTTTGCAGAGCAATATTGATTAGCTTGTTGTCCGGTAAAATATCAGCATCCAAAAATGTAAACAGGCGGTGTTTAGCTGTTTCGACAGTAGCGATATAACGGGGAAGGCCATTAGCATAACGGCGCCAATCTTTTCTCGCTTCCCCGAAAATCCACCACTTATTGCGGTAAGTGGCACGCTTGTTCTGGTCTCGCTCAGGTTTAACGCGTTCGAATATCCATTGATAAACAGACGGGAACTGCCACTTTACTTCGTCGACGGTTAGACCAAAAAGGTCTATTACTTTGACGCCACGTGGGGTTTGGGTGAGGTCGCGACCGTTGCGGTAATTGCGGATTACTTGGTTAAGTGTTGGATTGTTATCCAGGCCAAGCTGGTTGGCTTCTTCTGGAGTTACAATAAAGCCAGCGCCAATCAGCTGCACGCCTCGTGAGGCTATTGTTGAGTTTGCCAACAATGGTTGGGCTCCCGCCACATCTGCCCCAATTGTTAAGTCAGCAAACACCTTACCCTCGCGGCGGCTTAGTGCCACATTGCGGGCTTCGCGGCCTTCATCGCTGTTTTCATTAGTCACTTGCTGTAGCAGCCCAGGCGCTTCGCCTGCGCGGCCCACGGTCATGGCGATGCGCACAGCGGCACCGTCGTTGCCATCGACCCAGGGGTGGTCGGGAATCGCGAAGGTGAGCGAGAGCGGCTTTTTAGCATCGTTTAAATGTGGTTCCAGTACGCGGCGGTTGAAGGTTTGGCGCAGGCTGTTGGTGGTAATAAAGCCAAACTGTTGAGCGTGGCCGTTGCGCACCGCCTCGGCGGCAATGTGCCACCAGTACATCACAAAATCGGCAGATTCCGGCACCGTGCCTTTAAATACCTGGCGCACGGCGTCTACATAGCCATCGCCAAGGGCGCGGCGCATGGTAGAGGCCCCAATAAACGGCGGGTTGCCGACAATGTAATCCGCTTCTGGCCACTCGGCACGCCTGGGGTTGTGGTAGCGGTACACGGGGGTGCGGGCGGCTTCATCGGGGATCAGCTCGCCGGTGGCGGGGCTTTTCTTCATGCTGATGCCGTCCCAGATGGTGACTTCTTTGCCTGCGTCATCCAGCAGCGGCTCGCGGCGTTCAAATTCTATCAGCGCATCGCGGTTTTCGATGTTGTGGAAGTCTTTGAGAATTGGCTCGGGCAGGTCGAGCTTGCCGTTAATGCGGTAGTGCCACTGCAGGTAACCAATCCACAGCACAATTTCGGCAATGGCGGCGGCGCGGGGGTTAATTTCCATGCCGAGGAACTGCTGTGGCGAGACGGTAAAGCCTTCGGCTTCCAAGGAGTCTTGCCCGCCGCTGAGGTCGGCAATCAGGTTTAACACCTCACCTTCCAGGCGCTTCATGTGCTCAAGCGCCACATACAGGAAGTTGGCGCTGCCGCAGGCGGGGTCCAGCACGCGTACTTGGCAGAGCTTGTGGTGAAAGGCGCGCAGGCTCTCTAGCGCTTTATCGGTTTTGCCTTTCTGGTTGTGGGTTTCCGCGACCACCTGGGCGGTGGCCCACTCCCGGCGTAGCGGTTCAATCAGCGTGGGCATCACCAGCCGCTCGACGTAAGCGCGGGGCGTGTAGTGGGCACCTAGTTTGTGGCGTTCGCGGGGGTCTAGGGCGCGCTCCAGCAGCGTGCCGAAAATGGCCGGTTCCACAAAGCGCCAGTCGGCTTTGGCGGCATCAATCAATAACTGAATTTGTTCGGGGGTGAGCGGGATGGGGTCGATGCCTTTAAACAGGCCGCCGTTAAAGCGCATCACCTTGGCCGTGAGTACGCCGCTAAAACCGCCGCTGTTCATGCTTTCCCATAACGAGCCAATGGCGTCGGCAAAGTGCTCGGGGGTCTCTTTCATGCGGGTGAGGAAGTCGGTAAAGCTGTTTTTAGGCAGTAGCTCTACGTCTTCACTGAACATGGTGAACAGGCAGCGCTTCAAAAAGTGCGCCACGCGGTCCACTTCGTAACCATCGGCTTCCAGCGCTTTGGCAAGCTGGGCTAGCGTTGCGCTGACTTCACGGGTCACGCGGGCAGCGTATTGGCTCGGGTCTAGGGTGTCGGGCGCTTCCCACAAGGCTTTTAGGCGTTGTTGAACCTCAGGTTGGCGCAGGTCTTCCAGCTTGATGCGGTAGTTGCGCGGGTCGGGGAAGGGCACATAGGTGCCGCCAGAGCGCGAAAATTCCGAATACAGTGCCAGGGTGCGGCCCACATCCGTTACCACAATAAACGGCGGGCGGCCTTCGTTGGCGGGCAGGGCGCGCACGTACTGGTCGGCTTGGTTATAGGCCGCCTGCATGGCTTTGTCCCAACCTTTGGTTTCTAGCCCTTTGCTGGTTTGCTTGGCTTCCAGTACAAAGGCGCCGCGCTTGTAGAGGTCGATAAAACCGCGGTTCTCGCTTCCGTCGGGGTTTTGAATATCTACCCGGCGCTCAAAGGTGTAGGCGTTTTCACTGTTGTCTTTGCTGGCGGGGTCGGGCGTGGGTAGCGCCAGCAGTGCGCATAGCTCTGAAAGGAACAGCTGGTAGTTGGCCTTTTCGGTGCCGGTGGTGCCCTTCCAGCGGGTAATGAAGGTCTCAACAGCTTCAGGCGTAGCAACAGCAGCGGGCGCGTCAAACATCAGCAAGCATCCTTTCAGGCAGCAGTATTTAACAAGGTTATTTAACTAGATTAAGAGAGGTTAGATGTTAGCATGGGTATCTAAGTGAAAAAGCCCTTTTGTTGAACCGCCACTTGCTTCTGGCGGTCAGTGCCCCTATAACGCATTTATCATCAACTACATGAGCCTTCCATGTTCCTCCTCGTCACGATTGCCACCTTTTCAATCGCGTTCTCCTTTCTGTGTTCTATTCTTGAGGCAGCGCTGCTGTCGATTACGCCGAGCTATATTGCCAAGCAAAAAGAAGACAATCCCAAACTTCACACCGCGCTGACCAAGCTGAAAACCAATATCGATCGGCCGCTTGCCGCGATTCTGACGCTCAATACGATTGCTCATACTGTCGGGGCAACGGCGGTGGGTGCTCAGGCAGCGGTCGTGTTTGGTGAGGCATCCATTGCGATTGTCTCTGCCGTGATGACCATGCTGATTCTGATTCTTTCAGAGATCATCCCCAAGACGATCGGTGCTACCTACTGGCGTGGCCTAGCGCCGCTGTTGCCGAAGTTGCTCAACCCGATGATTATGGGTCTGCTGCCGTTTATTTGGATGTCGGAGCAGATTACCCGCCGCTTAGGTAAGTCAGAGCATGACGTGGATCTGCGCGATGAGATCAAAGTGCTGGCGCGGGTTGGCCTGGAACAGCAAGTGTTGGACGCCGATGAGTCGCGCACCATCATCAACATGCTCAACCTGCACGAAATTGCGGTGAGTAAGGCCATGACGCCTCGCACCGTGTGTGAGACCGTGCCACCGAACATGTCCGTTAGCGAATTTGACGAGCAGTACGGTAAAGCGCCGTTTACTCGCTTCCCGGTGATGGATAACGGCGAACAGGCATTTGGCTACGTACACAAGGCGGATATGTACCATGCCGACGACACCAAAACGATGCGTGAGCTGATGCACCCCATTGGTAGCGTCGAGGTGTCCAATAATGTGGAGCAGGTATTTACCTCCATGTTGAAAGATCACCTGCACATGCGGGTGGTTTACGATGAGCACGGCACTTTTGTAGGGCTGATCACGCTGGAAGATATTATTGAGACCATTCTCGGCCAAGATATCGTCGATGAAACTGACAGCGTGGCGAACCTGCGCCACTATGCGAAACAGCGTTGGGTCAAACGTATTAAACGCGAAGATAAGAATGTGAAACCAGCAGAGTGAACGCTGCCATAACCTCATTGTCTTAGTGTGAAACGTTCTATAGTGAAGGCGTTGAAAGTCATATAAGGTATGAGAGCCACTTCACTTTAACGAGGAGCAACGATGTCATTACGTATCAATGCAGTCGTACCTGACTTTGAAGCAGAAACCAGCCAAGGGCCGATTCGTTTTCACGATTGGATCGGCGATAGCTGGGCGATTCTCTTCTCGCACCCCAAAGACTTCACACCGGTGTGCACCACTGAGTTGGGCGCAGTAGCGAAACTGAGTGCTGAATGGGAAAAGCGCGGCACTAAGGTAATTGGTGTTTCTGTTGACGGCGTGGAAGACCACAATCGCTGGGCAGGCGATATCGAAACCGCGAGCGGCAGTAGCGTGGGTTTCCCCCTCATTGCTGATGAAGACCTCAAAGTCTCCAAGCTGTTCGATATGCTGCCGGAAGATGCCTACCTGCCCGATGGCCGCACGCCAGCGGACAGCGCCACCGTGCGTTCGGTCTTCATCATCGGCCCGGATAAGCAGCTAAAGCTCTCCATGACCTACCCGATGACCGTAGGCCGTAACTTTGCCGAAATTTTGCGTGCGCTGGATGCGCTGCAAACCACGGCAAAGCATGGGATTGCCACCCCGGCGGATTGGACGGTCGGCCAGGATGTCATCATCCCGCCCAGCGTCTCAGACGAGGACGCCAAGCAGAAATTTGGTGAGTTTGACACCGTGCTGCCTTACCTACGCAAGACCAAGCTGCGTTAATCGCGCGACAAGCAGTCGATTGGAAGCCCCGCCAGTGCCACTGTCGGGGCTTTTTTTATGCTAGGCGGGTTCTTCTAGTGGCTGCCAGCGCCCCTGTTTTTTCTGGTGGCGTAACTGATCTAGAATCTTGAATTTCAAGATGCCAAATACCCAGGTTTCAAACTCTGAGCGGCCTTCAAACGTCGTGCTTTTTTCAAAGGCGGTCAGTAAAGTTTCTTGAACGGCATCTTCGGCGGCGGCTGAGTCCCTTAGCTGTAAGCGCGCAAAGGCAAGTAGGCGAGGGCGCATGTAGCTGAAATGCGTGGCGGCCAGTGAAGCGGTGATGGTCACAGTGTCCCCTTGTCGTTGCTGGTTCCTTCTCATCGCACATCGAGTTTACGATATTCATGGAAAATACGCTGTTATTAGGATTTTTAGGCAGTTTGGTGGCTGGGCTATTGACCGCCGTGGGGGCGTTGCCCGTGCTGCTGGGCAAAACGCCAAGTCGGGGGTTTCGTGATTTAGCGCTGGGCTTTGCGGCCGGGGTGATGCTGGCGGCTTCGTTTTTTTCCCTGATCATTCCTGCCCTGGAGGCCGCAGAAATCTATTACGCCGGCGGGCCGGTGCCCGCAGCGCTGGTATGCACTGCGATTTTGCTCGGCATGGGGGCCATTGCGCTGCTCAACGAAGGTTTGCCGCACGAACACTTCCAGCAGGGGAGAGAGGGGCCGGAAGCCGCTTCGCTGCGTCGGGTATGGCTGTTTGTGTTTGCCATTGCAATTCACAACCTGCCGGAAGGCTTGGCGGTCGGCGTTGGCTTTGGTGCCAATGGCTTAGAGGGCGGAATGCCGCTGGCAATTGGGATTGGCTTGCAGAACATGCCGGAAGGGTTAGCGGTAGCCGTGGCGCTGATGGGGGAAGGCTACTCCAAGTGGCGCTCCTGGTCGATTGCGGCGCTGACCGGGCTCATCGAGCCGATTGGCGGGCTGTTTGGCGCCAGCGTCGTCACCGTTTCTCAAGTGCTGTTGCCCTGGGGCCTGGCGTTTGCTGCGGGTGCCATGCTCTACGTGATTAGCCACGAAATCATTCCCGAAACCCATCGCTGTGGCCACCAGAAGAAAGCGACGTTTGGCCTGGCGATGGGCTTGGTGATCATGCTGTTTCTCGATGTATGGCTGGGCTAGGCTCAGCCTTTTAGGTGCTCCACCAGCGCCTGGGCGAAGGTATCGGTGGTGCCGGTGCCACCCATGTCGGGTGTGACCATATCGCGGCGTTTTTCCAGCACGGCGCGAATCCCTTGGCGAATTGCGTCACCCTTGGCAGTCATGCCGAGGTGGTCGAGCATCTGGGCGGCGGCAAGCAGCAGCGCACAAGGGTTGGCAATTTTCTTGCCTGCAATGTCGGGTGCCGAACCGTGTACTGCTTCGAAAATCGCCGCTTTTTCACCGATGTTCGCCCCTGGGGCCAAGCCCAAACCGCCCACGAGGCCCGCGCACAGGTCGGAGAGGATATCGCCGAACAGGTTAGTGGTGACGACCACATCGAATTGGTGAGGGTTCATAACCAGCTGCATACAGGCGTTATCCACGATCATCTCTTGGAATTCGATCTCGGGATACTCGCTGGCCACTTCACGGGCAACGTCTAAAAACAGGCCGGAGCTGGTCTTGATGATGTTGGCTTTGTGAACGGCGGTGACCTTCTTGCGACCATTCTGTTTGGCTAGCTCAAAGGCGTAACGCACGATGCGCTCGGAGCCTTTGCGGGTCACTTTGATCACCGAGATGCCGGTATTGCCGTCGTCGAGCATCTCTTGGCCATCGGAGAGGTAAGCCCCTTCGGTGTTTTCCCGCACGGTGATCATGTCGATATCATCGTAGCGGGAGCGGGTGCCCGGAAAGCTGATGGCGGGGCGCACGTTGGCATAGAGGTCAAAATGGCGGCGTAACTGCACGT
Organism: Halomonas sp. Cn5-12; assembly: GCF_021532545.1. Taxonomy (NCBI): domain Bacteria; kingdom Pseudomonadati; phylum Pseudomonadota; class Gammaproteobacteria; order Oceanospirillales; family Halomonadaceae; genus Halomonas; species Halomonas sp. Cn5-12. Next base: position 54,899 of record NZ_JAKGAY010000011.1, on the reverse strand, counting down.
TGATGGATGAAAAGCCCTTACCAATCGGCGTGGTGAGCGGGCCTTTCAGGGCAATGCCGTGCTTTTCAATGGCATCCAACGAGGCTTGTGGAATCAGCGTGCCGTGCTTTTCAAGCGCTACCAGACCTGCGTCGATAAACTCGTAGTTCAGCCCGCACTCAAGGGCGTCTAACACTTGCAGGGTGGCGTCCATTATCTCAGGGCCGATGCCATCGCCTTTAATCACTGCGACTGTCTGGCTCATGTGCGGTTCCTCTCGTTGGTAGGGTAGAAAGTGGCGAGGAAAGGGCGGTGGGGCCGCCGTTTGAGTGCCATGGTAAGCCAAGCTTAGAGGGAAGGTCATCGTCTAAACGTCTAGGGTGGCGGGTGCGAATTGGCCTGTTTGCTGGTAGAATGCCGCGCTCAAGGCGACTGGAACGCACTTAGCTGCCGCCATCTCGCCTGAATAACGATGTTAAAACAGCAAGGTTTATCTGTAATGATCAATGCAATGGCAGCCGTTGCTCTGCCGACACCAGGGCTGATGACTCCACCCTAGGTTCTCCCTCCTTAATTAGCGCCATAACGCTCTTCGCGTTATATCGGTGCTATGGCACCCCGTTGCCGCTATTTGGCTATCGGCGCGTTTGCGTCTTCGATTGGTAGCATTCATCCGACAATCTATTACTAACGTGCGCTCTTGTGCTGCCTTTGTGTGCGGCTGCGGCGCGCAATGTCTTTAACCCCCTAACCATTGGACTCCCTGAATGGCACTTTTCAGTAAGCATGAGTGGTTCTCTAACATTAAGGGCGACACGCTCTCAGGTATTGTCGTCGCGCTGGCGCTAATTCCTGAAGCGATCGCCTTTTCAATTATCGCGGGCGTGGATCCAAAAGTGGGGCTTTACGCCTCGTTCTGTATCGCGGTGATTATCGCCTTTACCGGTGGCCGCCCCGGTATGATCTCTGCGGCCACCGGTGCCATGGCGCTTTTGATGGTAACGCTAGTGCGTGAGCATGGCTTGGAGTATCTGCTGGCGGCCACGCTGCTGACCGGCGTGCTGCAAATCATCGCGGGTTACCTGCGCCTGGCGGAACTGATGCGCTTTGTCTCTCGCTCGGTGGTCACCGGGTTTGTAAATGCGCTGGCGATCCTGATTTTTATGGCGCAACTGCCGGAGCTTACCAACGTGACGTGGCACGTGTATGCCATGACGCTGGCCGGCCTGGGGATTATCTACTTGTTCCCTTATTTGCCGGTGATTGGCAAGTCGATTCCTTCCCCCCTGGTGTGCATCGTGGTGCTGACCGCAGTGTATATGGTGAGCGGTATGGATGTTCGCACCGTGGGAGATATGGGCGAGCTGCCGGATACGCTGCCGGTTTTCCTATGGCCGAACGTGCCGTTAAATCTTGAAACCCTGACGATTATTTTTCCCTACGCCGTGATGCTGGCAGTGGTGGGCCTGCTTGAGTCGATGATGACCGCCACGATTGTGGATGATCTTACTGATACACCCAGCGATAAAAACCGCGAGTGTAAAGGCCAAGGGGTGGCTAATATTGGCGCTGGTTTAATGGGCGGTATGGCTGGTTGCGCGATGATTGGCCAGTCGGTGATCAACATTAAATCGGGTGGCCGGACGCGTTTATCGACGCTGATTGCGGGCGTGGTGCTGCTGCTGATGGTGGTGTTCTTGTCAGACTGGGTATCGCAAATTCCCATGGCGGCGCTGGTCGCGGTGATGATTATGGTCTCGATTGGTACCTTTAGCTGGGAGTCCATTCGCGATCTGAAAAAGCATCCGATGAGCACCAATATCGTCATGCTGGCGACTGTCGCGGTGACCGTCGGTACCCATAACTTAGCGATGGGGGTTTTTGTCGGCGTGCTGCTGGCGGCGCTGTTCTTCGCCAATAAAGTTAGCAACATCATGTACGTCGGCTCAAAAGAAATAGAGGCCGGTAAAGAGCGCGAATACCAAGTGGTTGGACAGGTGTTTTTTGCCTCGTCTGAGCGCTTTATGGCCGCGTTTGATTTCAAAGAGAGCATCGATAAGGTGATCATTAACCTATCGAAGGCGCACTTCTGGGATGTGACCGCCGTTCAGGCGCTTGACCGCGTGGTGATTAAATTCCGCCGCGAAGGCACCGAGGTTGAACTGGTAGGCCTAAACGAAGCAAGCGCCACCGTGGTGGACCGCTACGCCGTTCATAACGACCCGGAAGCCGTTGAAAAACTGATGGGCGGCCACTAAGCCAGGCAAGGAGAACAGCATGACTGAACACGTACTCGCCGCCATTGACGGCTCCCAATTTGCCGAAGGCGTTTGCGACTATGCCGCCTGGGCAAGCCTGGCCCTGGGTGCACCGCTAAGCTTTGTGCACGTTGTAGATAATCACTCTTGGGCACCCGAAGAGCAAAACTTATCCGGCAGCCTGCGCTTCGGTGCCCGCGAAAAGCTGATGGAAGAACTCTCAGCGCTTGATGAGCAGCGTGCCAGGGTAAATCGTGAGCAAGGCAAGCTGATGCTCGAAGCGGCCAAGGCCAGGGCGGTGGAAGATGGGGTAAGTAGCCCCACGACCCGCCAGTTAAACGGCACGCTAGTGGAAACACTGGTAGAGCTGGAAAAAGACGTGCGCCTGCTAGTGGTAGGCAAGCGCGGCGAAACCGCCCACCAGGCAAGTGGGCACCTGGGCGCTAACCTAGAGCGGGTGGTGCGGGAAATGCACCGCCCGATTTTGATGGTGCCGAAAGCCTTTCAGCGGCCGGAAAAGGTGCTGATTGCCTTTGATGGCAGCCAAACCGCCCGCAAAGGGGTGGAGATGCTGGCCCGCTCGCCGCTATTTGCGGGGGCAACCTGCCATGTACTGATTGTAGGAGCAGAAACAGCCGAGCACCGCAGTGAGCTGGCGTGGGCGCTAAACACTTTGCGTGAAGCAGGGCATCATGCAGAAGGCGCGATTCGCGCGGGTGAAGTGGATGACGCTTTGCAAGCTTACGAGCAGGAAAGCGGTATTGATCTACTGGTGATGGGAGCCTACGGGCACTCGCGCATTCGTCATTTGCTAGTAGGCAGTACCACCACGGCCATGCTGCGAAGCAGCCGGATACCTGTGTTAATACTGCGTTAACCGCTTATCAACATCGCTTAAGCCGGGCTGCTCGTAAGAGCAGCCCGGCTTTTTTGTGGGAGGTTGTTGATGCTGCAGTGCAATACTGTGCTATTCATACTATGCTGTTAGGCAGGTTGTTACCTATCCACTCTCTGGAATAGCGAGGAGCCTGCCGTGCCAACGTTGGAAAAATCGCCTATTGGCTTTGATGCAACCTCACCCTCTCACCGTTTTATTGCCGAGCTATTGCGCGAGGCTGACATTCAACTGGATGGGAGCCGCCCTTGGGATATACAGCTGTACGCACCCGGCGTTATCGATAGTGCTCTTTCGCGAGGTAATCTGGGACTTGGCGAAAGCTACATGCGAGGGGAGTGGGATGCCATACGGCTAGATGAGCTGTTTTACCGCATCATGCGTGCCCAGCTTGGCCAACGCATTAAGCCCACCCAGCTGATTTACCACTCGCTACGTTCACGCCTGCTCAACCGCCAAACAGCGAAGCGGGCGTGGGAAGTAGGGGAGAAGCACTACAATCTCGGCAACGACTTTTATGCCGCGATGCTCGACCAGCGGATGACCTACACCTGTGGCTACTGGAAACATGCCCAAACGCTGGATGAAGCCCAGGAAGCCAAGCTTGATCTTATTTGTCGTAAGCTCCAGCTAAAACCAGGGATGCGTGTTCTGGATATCGGCTGCGGCTGGGGCAGTTTTATGGGCTACGCTGCCGAGCATTATGGGGTGGAGTGTGTGGGCCTGACCATTTCTAAGGAGCAGGCTGAATTTGGGCAGCGGCTGCTAAGAAAAGGCTTACCGGTAGAGTTTCGCCTGCAGGATTATCGTGATGAAAGCGAGACGTTTGACCGCGTAGTGAGTATCGGTATGTTTGAGCACGTAGGTCATAAAAATTATCGCGAGTATATGAGTGTTGTTCACCGCTGCTTAAAAGATGATGGACTATTTTTGCTGCATACCATTGGTAAAAACTTAAGCAATACCGTGACCGACCCTTGGATTGATAAGTATATTTTCCCCAATGGTGAGCTGCCTACCTTAGGGCAAATCACAGACGCCGCCGAAGCACTGTTTGTTATTGAAGATCTACATAACTTCGGGGCTGACTATGATCGCACCTTAATGGCTTGGCACCATAACTTCGAAACCCACTGGCCGCGATTTAAAGAGCAGTATGGCGAGCGCTTTTACCGCATGTGGCGCTATTACCTGCTGGTGTGTGCAGGGGCTTTTCGCGCCCGGCAAATTCAGCTCTGGCAACTAGTGATGAGCAAGCAAGGGATACTTGGTGGATACTCCCGTGTTAGCTAACCACTCGCCCCGGCAGCAGTTTGTGGCAGCCACAGGATCAAGGAGAGATAAACCTAGGGCTGCTGCTGTTCGAGCGACCCGCGTATCAAAAGGTTAGGCCGCTGGTTGGTTTAAAAAGGCCAAACGCTCGCCCATCCAGGCGGCGAATACACAGAGGGGCAGGCTGCCTATGCCGTACAGCAGCGCCAGCCCCATACTGCCCTGCTGTGCCAAGTGCAGCGTTTCCAGGCTGAAGAGCGAAAAGGTAGTGAAGCCGCCGCAAAACCCTGCCACTAACAGCGGCTGCTGGCGCGCCAGTTTGCCATGTGGCGCGCGAGACGCTGTCGCGGCTAACCAGCCGATGAGGCAAGAACCCAGTATGTTTACCAATAGTGTTCCCCAGGGGAAGTGGCTACCCAGCACGGCCATAGAAGCCAGCGAAACGCTATAGCGAAGAACGCTTCCTATAGCGCTGCCAAGGCCGACGGCTAGATAGGCGTTGATACTCATCAAGGACTCCTTGCTAACCCTGGGCCAACCACCAGCCTAGCGCTGCCATGGCGATGCCTAATAGTAACGTAGCGACCATATTGAGCGCGGCGCGATTTGCTTGGCCGCGCTGCCACAGCTCAAGGGTCTGCAAGCTAAACGACGACACCGTGGTATAGCCGCCTAACAGGCCTGCTACCGTAAATAGCCAAAGCGACTGCGTATTAGCCACGCCGTAAACGCCTAGTAGCCAACCTGCTAATAGCGCTCCGCTAGCATTGACGCAGAGTGTTCCCCAGGGGAAGGCTTTACCCAGCGCATGAGCCATCGCGTTGGAAATGGCAAAGCGCCCGATACCCCCCAGTGCGCCGCCCAGTGCCACGAGTAATACGCTGGTGATGCCATGTCCCATGCTGCTCCTCGCCCTATGATGAATCTATTGATAGGTGGCTAATTGTAGCATCTGTATCCATCAAGGGCGGAGCGCCTAAAAACGTGCCGCTGACGGTGTTGCTGTCCAACGTCTTCGTGTACAACAGAGTCAGAATAACGACAACGTTTGGTGCACCCTCTCAAGGAGAAGCCAGTATGTCTGATTACGTGTTAGCAGCCATTGATGGGTCCCACTATGCAGAAAGTGTGTGTGACTATGCGGTTTGGGCAGCCACGGCGCTTTCGGCACCGCTGCGTTTTCTTCACACCGTTGATAACCACACGCAGGTGGCGGAGCCTGACTTAACCGGCCATCTAGGCCTGGGCACGCGAGAACATCTTCTGGAACAGCTCTCGGATATTGAAGAGCAGCGCGGCAAGCTTGCTCGCCAGCAGGGGCGCTTGATATTGGATGCCGCAAAAGCGCGGGTAGAAGCGGCTGGGTTTGCAGAGCCGCCCTGTATGCTGCGCAATGGCACCCTGGTGGATACCTTGGCCGAGCATGAAAAAGAGATCCGCTTGCTGGTGCTAGGAAAGCGAGGGGAAGCGGCCCACCAAGCCAGCGGCCACTTGGGCTCTAACCTTGAGCGCGTGGTACGTGAGCTCCACCGTCCCATCTTGATGGTGCCGAAGGCGTTTACGCTGCCCAAACGCGTGCTGATGGCCTTCGATGGCAGCAAAACAGCGCGAAAAGGCGTTGAAATGCTGGCGAAAAGCCCCTTGTTTGATGACGCATCATGCCATGTGGTGATTGTGGGCGCAGAGACGGCAGAGAATCACTCGCAGCTGCAGTGGGCTATGGATACCCTCCAGGCCGCAGGCCACCAAACCGAAGGCGCTATTCGCGCCGGTGAGGTGGAAGAGACGCTGCGCGCTTATAAGCAAGAAAAGGACATTGACCTGCTCGTGATGGGGGCTTACGGCCACTCGCGCATTCGCCATCTGCTGGTGGGCAGCACCACCACGGCAATGCTGCGTAACGCGCATTTACCGGTGTTGATACTGCGCTGAATTGCGGTTGACGCTAAACCCTGGCCGCCGCTATACCCCTTGGTGGCGGCCAGGCGGCTTACGCGAGGCTGGTGGCGGCCTCTGGCTGAGTGGTGCGGGTTGGTTGCGCTGCGTTAATCCCCGATAGCACCGCTTTAAGCGAGGCGCTGACCGTGTCGCTATCTTCCGCCACGGCACAGATGCGTTGCCCATCAATATTAAGCTGCACGAAGGCAATGGCGTTGGCCTCGCTGTCGCCGCCTAGCGAGTGCTCGCTGTAATCGAGAATGGCCACATGGGTGCCGGTATGTTTCTTCCAGGCGTCGGTGAATGATGACATCGCGCCATTTCCCGTGCCGGATAAGCGCAGCGTTTCGGCACCCTGCCACAGCGTCACATCGATACCTTCCTGCTGCCCCTTCGAGAGCCGGTAGTCGGCCAGCGCTAGGGGGGCGTCATGGGAGAAGTTATCGAACATCACTTGGCGAATCATCTCGCTAGAGAGCTCGCCGTTACGTCGCTCGCTCTCTTTCTGCACGTAAGGGGCCAGCGCTAGCATCATCCAGCGGGGCAGGTTAATGCCGTGGTCGCGCTCCAGTAGGAAGGCCATACCACCCTTACCCGACTGGCTGTTGACCCGAATGACCGCTTGGTAATCCCGCCCAATATCGTGGGGGTCAATCGGCAGGTAGGCTACTTGCCACGGCTCATCGGGTTTCTGGTGTTTGAGCGATTTGCGAATCGCATCCTGGTGGCTGCCTGAGAAGGCGGTGTAGACCATTTCGCCTACCCAGGGGTGGCGGGGGTGCATCGTAATGCCGGTACATTCGTGAACCACTTGAATGATCTCGTCTGGATTGGAAAGATCCAGCTCGGGGTCAATCCCCTGGCTGTAGAGGTTCATCGCCAGCGTGACAATATCCATATTGCCGGTGCGTTCGCCGTTACCCAGCAAGGTGCCCTCTACCCGGTCGGCACCCGCTAACAGTGCAAGCTCAGCCGAGGCCACGGCACCGCCGCGGTCGTTATGGGTATGCACTGAAATAATCACGCTGTCGCGGCGGCTAATGTGCTGGCAGAAGTACTCGATTTGGTCGGCGTGATGATGCGGGCCAGCCACTTCTACTGTGGTGGGCAGGTTAAGAATGCACTTGTTGTCTGGGGTGGGCTGCCAGACATCCATCACCGCTTCGCAAATAGCCAGTGAGAAGTCGATTTCCGTGCTGGAGAAGCTCTCCGGCGAGTACTGGAAGCGCCAATCAACGTCTGGATATTGCGCGGCATAGGTTTTCACCCAGGTCGCCCCTTGCACGGCGATATCGGTAATACCATCGCGGTCCATCTCGAACACCCGCTCTCGCTGAATGGTCGAGGTGGAGTTGTACAGGTGGATAATGGCGCGTTTAGCGCCCACCAGCGAAGCAAACGTTTTTTCGATCAGGTGTTCGCGGCACTGTACCAGCACGGCGATGGTGACGTCCTCAGGGATTTGGTCCTCTTCGATCAACCAGCGCACGAAGTCGTAATCCGGCTGGCTGGCGGAGGGAAAGCCCACCATGACTTCCTTAATGCCCACTTTAATAATCTGGTGCCAAAAGCGCTGCTTCTGCTCAACTGTCATGGGCTCCAGTAGGGCTTGGTTACCATCGCGTAGGTCTTCGCTTACCCAGATAGGAGCGTGGGTAAGCTCCCGGTCGGGCCACTGGCGGTTAAAGGCGGGCACCCGCGGAGCAGGGCGATATTTGCGATGATCAAAAGCAGCCATGGTAAGTTTCCTGAAAACGTTGAGTTGTTTGGGGCGGCCGCTTGTGGCGTCAGCCGCTTTTAAGACGATCCTGCTTGTGACAGTCACACCAGTTTACTCAACTTGCCTTGAAAGGTTATTGCGAAAAAATGGCATTATTGAGAGTAATTGGCAGAATGTATCAATATATGCTTTTTTATTGGTAGGAGCTGTCGGCTATGACGGTATCACCCTTGACGCTGGATCGTTTTGATCGGCGTATTCTGGATGTGCTACAGGTGGAAGGGCGCATTAGTAACCAGGAGTTGGCCGAGCGTATTGGCCTTTCGCCATCGCCCTGCTTACGCCGGGTGCGGGCGCTGGAGGAGCATGGGCTGATTACCCAGTACCGTGCGGTGGTGGATGCGCGCCCGCTGGGGTTTCAGCTGATGGCATTGCTGCACATCTCGATGGACCAGCACACCCCTGAGCGGTTTGATAACTTCGAGCGACATATTCGCACTATCCCCAACGTGGTGGAGTGTTTGATCATTACCGGGCAAGCGGCGGATTTTCAGCTCAAAATTCTGGTGAAGGATATGGATGATTACCAGCACCTGCTGCTGCACGTCATCAACCGAATTGAAGGGGTGACCGGGGCCCATACGAGCTTCGTTTTGCGCCGCGTGTTTGAGCATCGTCCCGTGCCCACCTAATGCGCGTTGGCTGACGAAGCATAGGCAGTGGCTTGGTGGCGGTTTACACTAGTTTTTTTCATCTTCTTAGGAGATTAATCTATGAGCATTCAGCGTCATGATACAAAAGCTCGTATGAGCCGCGCCGTGATTCACCAGGGCGTTGCCTATTTATGCGGTCAGGTGGCGGGTCCTGAGGCGCGCCATGGCGACATCAAAGCGCAAACTGAGAGCATGCTGGCGCGGGTAGATGCGCTGCTAAAAGAGATTGGCTCCAGCCGCGAGCAGCTGCTAAGTGCCACTATCTACCTGAAAGATGGTGGCGATTTCGCAGCGATGAACGAAGTATGGGATGCCTGGGTGCCAGATGGCTATGCACCGGCACGCACCTGCGTATGCGCGCCAATGCCTGCCGACGAGTTAAAAGTGGAAATTACCGTCACCACCGCTGTGGACGCGTAACCACTAGCGACGCTTATTTAGTGGGCTTTTCCGCTGGAAAGCGGGTATCGCGCAGGCTATCTTTGATCTTTTTCAGGTGCGGCAGAAAATCTTCGCCGCGCCTAAGCGTTACCCCGGTGGCGAGCGCATCAATTAAGGTGAGCTGAATAACTCGTGAGGTCATCGGCATATAGTGGTCGGTGTCCTCTGGAGTGGCGACTTCAAGCGTGGCGGTGCACTCCTGTGAGAGCGGAGAGTTCGGTGCGGTAATGCCGAGTACGACGGCGCCTGCTTCCCTGGCCACTTTGGCGATATCCACCAGCTCCCTGGTGCGTCCGGTATAAGAGATGATCACCACCACATCGCCGGTGTGGCAGGCGGCGGCTACCATGCGCTGCATCAGCACGTCTGCATAGGCCATGACCGGCAGGTTAAAGCGGAAAAACTTATGCTGCGCGTCTTGCGCCACGGCACCTGACGCACCCAGCCCAAAAAAGTGAATCTGCTTGGCCTGCGTTAGGTAATCCACCATCCGCTCGACGGCGGCCATATCCACTTCCCGCTGGGCTTCGTCCAGCGCGGCAATGGTGGCCCCAAAGATTTTATGGGTGTACTGCGTGGCAGTATCGCCGGGCTCAACGGCGCGGGTGACGTAGGGCGTTCCCCCCGCCAAGCTTTGGGCCAGCTTGATTTTAAAATCCGGGTAGCCTTTGGCGCCAAAGTTACGGCAGAAACGGTTAACGGTCGGCTCGCTGACACTAGCTGCCTGGGCAAGGCTTGCGATGCTCAGGCTGGTGGCCGCGGCGGGGTCTTCCAAAATTACGTTCGCGACTTTGCGCTCTGAGCGGTTCAACTCTTCTAAGCGTTCCCGTAAGCGGTCTAGCAGGTCATGCGCCATTAACAGACTCCGTGGCAGGCGTTAAGTTTGGGTGAGGTTTCCAATTCGTGCACCAGCGATAAAATTCATCGGCGGGCAACGGACGAGCATAGTAATACCCCTGTGCAGCTTCGCAACCAATAGAACGTAAGTAGTCTGCTTGAGCTGCGGTTTCGATGCCTTCAGCCACCACATTACAGCCTACTGCATGGGCTAACTGGGTGATGGTCAGAGCCAGTTGGCGATCCACCGTGTCTTTTTCCAAGTCCAGCACAAAGGCGCGGTCAATCTTTAGGGTTGAAAAAGGTAGTGTCTTTACATAAGCCAGCGAGGAGTGCCCGGTACCAAAATCATCGATGGCAACAGCAATCTTTGCTTCGGTCAATTGAGCTAACTGGATGCGCGCGTTGTGCATATCGCTGAGCAGGCCGGATTCGGTGACCTCTAAAGCAAAAAAGCGCTCAGGAATGTTGTGCTTAGCTAAGCGTGTTAGTAGGTTTTGAGCAAAATCCTTACGTGCCAGCTGGCGGGCCGCCACGTTAACCGCAATATGGAAGCGGTCATTAAGAAGCCCTTGCTGGCGCCACTGCACAATATAGCGCATGGCCTCTTCTAACACCCACTCACCAATGGAGAGAATATCACCGCTTGCCTCGGCAAGGGGGATGAAATCTGCAGGTGACACATGACCAAGTTCTGGATGGTACCAGCGGAGCAGGGCTTCCGCGCCGATGACCTGCTGGGTGGCGAGCGATAGCTTGGGCTGAAACGCCAGTGACATTTCCCCCCGTTGGGTTGCCCCGCGAACTGCCTGTTGCAGGTGTAGGCGATGACGCTGCTGGGTTTCCAGAGTTTCGTTGTAGCTTTGGATACGTAAAGAGCCGTTTTGGGGCAGGGCTAGGGCGGCCATGTGCACAAGTCGCTCGGTTTCAAAATGGCCATGGGACCAGCTAATACCCATGCGGGCGTTGAGCGGTAGCAGTAAATCGCCCAGCGTCTGGTCATGGTCGAAACAGCTTAGTAGACGAGAGGCTAACTGCCGTAGCTCGGTAAGCTCAGCACTTTGGGTGATCACCAGTAGCTCGCTGCCGCCCCAGAGCCCTAATGTACATTTAGGGGATAATTGGGCGTTTAAGCGGTGGCTGATATGTATTATTAACTGGTCTGCAATACCGTAGCCATGGAGCCGAACCGCATCGTCCAAGTGATCCAAAGCAATAAACAGCAGCCCAGTGCCGTGCCCTCGTTGAGCGGCTTCTTGCAATAGCTGTGTCAGTGCCCGCCGGTTGGGTAGCTGTGTGATGGGGTCGGTGCGTGACTGGTGATCAAGCTCTTCTGTCCGCTTGGCAACCATTTGCTCCAGGGTTTCTGCTTGTTTATCGCGAACCTGGTAGCGATGCTCGACATCAAGCGTATTACGAATGCGTTGTAGCACTTCATCGTGCTTAAACGGTTTGGTAAGGAAGTCACGAATGCCCATTTTAAGCGCCCGGTGGCGGGTGTCGTCGTCAATTTGGGCGGTCAGTACAATGACAGGGGGCGTCTGGTCTGCAAAATGTTCCTGCAGTTGCTCCATCACCGCGTAGCCATCTATATGAGGCATACGGATATCGAGCAAAATCAAATCGGGCAACTGCTGCTGACAGTAGGCAAGTACGTGACGCGGGTCGCTTAGCCCATGCACATTGTCAAACCCATGATCGTCTAATAGGTCGAGAAGCAGCTCAATATTCACGCTGTTGTCGTCAACAACAAGCAGGTGTTTATTCATAAATATCATGGAGCCTTCCTTGGTGCGTCTGTTGCCGGTGCAGCGGAAAAATAGGTGCTGAGCGTTGCCGATAGCTTGTCGATATCGATAGGTTTGGTCAGGTAATCAGCAAAACCAGCGGCTAAGCCGTGGGTTAAATCACGTTCCATCGCATTGGCAGAGAGCGCAACTACATTAATATGCTTCAGTTGCGTATCGTTTTGTATGGCAGCGAGGGCTTGGTAGCCGTTCATCCCCGGCAGGTGGATATCCATAAGTACAAGATCAGGCGGTGAGTGACGCATAATCTCAAGCCCGAGTTCAGCACTATTAACGGTTTGAAGGTCCACGTGGGGGAAGTCATCAATAATGTCTTCCATCAGGCGTTGGTTGGTGGGGTTATCCTCAATATAAAGCAGCCGATAATCGCGCTGAGCTTTTTCCGCATCGGGCAAGGTGCGTGTTGCGGTCTGTTCTGTTAGTGGGGCAACGTTGGCAACAGGGAGCGTAAACCAGAAAGTAGATCCTTTGCCCGGCTGGCTGTCCACGCCAATACACCCCGACATGCGCTCAACCAGTTCTCGAGTGATTGCTAGCCCAATACCCGTGCCTTCGATGGTACCGTACTCAGCGTCTAGGCGATTAAACGGCTCAAAGAGTTCCTCTTGCCGCTCGGGGGCAATACCCGGTCCTGTGTCACTAATGCTGCAGCGTAGTTCAGAATCTTGCTGCGTTACCCCAATGGTAATGGTGCCGTGCTCGCGGTTGTACTTGATGGCATTAGATAACAGGTTGAGCAGTATCTGTTTCGTGCGGGTGTAGTCAGCAGAAACAGACCAGGTACTGTTTATTGGGTAGCGAATTAACTGAATGCCAGTGGCATTCATATTAGCTTCTAACGTGTTGCAAGCATCTTCAATGACGCCTTCGATAGAGATCGGCTCTATGGAGAGGGTCATATGCCCAGCTTCAATTTTCGCTAGATCAAGCACTTCGTTAATTAAGCTCAACAAGTGTTGGCCGCTCTTCTCAATTTGGCCGACCTGGCGCTGTTGCTTCTCGCTAAGAGGGTCGCGTCGCCCTTTACTGAGTAACTGGGCAAAACCAATGATGGCATTTAGCGGGGTACGTAGCTCGTGGCTCATGGAAGAGAGGAATTCACTCTTCGCCTTATTCGCTTTCTCTGCCTGATCCCGTGCGGCCGCTAAGTCTTTGGTGACTTGTTCGCGCTCGGCCATTTGGCGATAGAGATTAATCAGTAGGGCGCAGGTGTCGGTAAACGGCTGTAGCCAGTCCAGCAGCGCTTGGCTAAGAGGCTGCTGGCTGTTGGCAATAGCGAACATGCCAATCAGCTGGTCGCCGTTGAAAATAGGCGCGCCCAAATAGTTATTGATCCGTGGGTGGCCCGGTGGGAAACCGCCACGCTTGGCATGGCTATACACATCATCGGTAATCACCACGTTGCCATAGGCATAAACCTGCCCTAGTAAGGAGTTAGGGTTGGTAAGCATCATATCGCCACTGCGCAGCTTCTCCATCAGCTCGCGGGACTCTTTGTTCCACGAGAGATCGGTAATGGCGTGTATTTTCAGCGCGTTGGTGGTCTCAGTTGGTAGTACTTCACCAATCAGCGCGTAGTCGCTGTCGGTTAGCTCACGCAGTGCTTCCATCAGAAAGGTCCAAAGCCGCTCGCCGGACATTAGTGCCTGGTAGTCGGTAATGCCCTGATGAAGCACTTGTAATAAGCGGCGTTCCCGGTTTACGCGATGTTTTGCTTCACTGATGTCTGAAAGATCAGTCAGTATGGCTAGAAACTCAACAAATTCCTGGCGGTCATTGTGGATGGCATTTACTACCAAGTGTACGGGAATCTGATGCCCTTGCTTGTGGCGCACCACGGTTTCGCGCCCTTTTCCAACGCTCTGTTCATTAGCATCAGAAGAGAAGTAGCGGCTAATTAAATAATTGTATTTCTCCGCGGTCTCTGGGAAGGCGAGCATTCCCACATTGTTGCCGACAACTTCTTCAGCTTGGTAGCCCAATAAGTTGAGTGCAAATGGATTAATGGCGATGACATTTCCCGCCCGATCGACGCGTAGTTTACCTGTCGCACTTTTGGTAAAGAGTGCTTCAAGCTGTTTTGCCGTACGTGAAAGCCGCTCCTTAAGCTCATGTTGGCGGAGCAATTCATCTACCTGCTTGGCTAAATTGTGCAGGATGCGATGATCACGCTCAGTAAAGGTGCGTGGTTGTTCACCAATTAAGCACAGCGTACCAACGGGTAACTGGTCATCGCTGGGGCAAAGCGGGTGGCCTGCATAAAAACGGATATGAGGCTGCTCTAATACCAATGGGTTATCAGCGAAGCGCGGGTCGTTTTTGGTATCTTCAATGACTAAGGGGCGATTAGCTGCTACGGCATGAGCACAAAATGAGATATCACGGTTGGTTTCATAGGCCTCAAGCCCGCTGTGAGCTTTAAACCATTGGCGCTCTTTATCAACCAACGATACTAAAGCAATCGGCACATCAAACAGTTCGCAGGCCAGCTCAGTGATGCGATCAAAGGCTGTGTCGGCAGGTGTATCGAGAACATTGAGTGCATGCAAGGCCGTCAGGCGCTGTGTTTCATTATTAGGTAGGTCGGCGGCTTGCATAATGTTTCCTAAACGTAGTGGCCTGTAACTATAAGGCGTATTCAGTGAATATCGGACATTAGCTTAATAGCTTTAGTCAAGCCCGAGTAATTTCAGCAACCAACGTCGATAAGGGGGGCTTAACCACCGGCTGGTGGGGCGCTGGGATTGATAAAAGACGCCGCGCAAATGGCTAAAACGTTCAAAACCGTGACGGCCGTGGTAAGCCCCCATGCCGCTTTCACCAACGCCTCCAAAGGGTAAAGAGGAAACGGCGTGGTGCAGCAGCGTCTCATTAAACACCAGCGCACCAGAGCGGGTGGTATGACGAAGGGATTCCTGGAGCGCCTTGTTACGGGTGAACGCGTAGAGAACGAGTGGGTGAGGGCGAGCATTAATAAAACGAATGGCGTCGTCCATTTGCTTAACGCTAATAAGCGGCAGGATGCGGCCAAAAATCTCCTCCTGCATTAGCGCTAAACCCTGGTGCGGGTCGATGACGAGCGCGGGGGAATGGGTGCCTTGGTCAATTACACGGCAGCCGTGGTCGCGTGCTTCATCCAATAGCTGCTTGATGCGCGCTTGGTGGACATCGCTCACATAGCCGGTGGCCTCTTTTGCGTTTGGCCGCTGATGTTGGATGGCTCGCTCTAAAGTGTGAGTAAGGGCGTCAAGGTGGCAGCTCTCAACCAGTACATAGTCCGGCGCTATGCAGGATTGTCCCCCATTCATGCCTTTGCCAAAGATAATCGCGGCGGCCGCCTGTTCTAAATCAGCGTCACCCGCGACAAGCGCAGGTGATTTGCCACCCAGCTCCAGCGTGACGGGGGTGAGGTGGGTTGCCGCGGCAGCGGCTACTTGGCGGCCCGTTGCGCTTGAGCCGGTAAAGAGCAAGTGATCAAACGGCAGCGCGCTAAATGCTGTGGCGATATCAGCGCCACCTTCCACCACGCCAAACTCTTCGTCGGTGAAGTATTGAGGCACCAGTTTGGCCAATAGAGCGCTGGTATGTGGCGCCTGCTCACTGGGCTTTACCAGTACCGTATTACCTGCGGCGAACGCATCTACCACCGGCATCAAAGCAAGATGCCAAGGGTAGTTCCAGGAGGACATCACTCCCACAATGCCAAGGGGCTGAGGGGCAACGTGAGCACGAGCGGGCCACATTTTCCAAGGTACGCCTGCTCGGCGAGGGCGCATCCAGTGCCATAAGTGGCGGCGTGCATGGCGAATTGCTTGCAGCACAGCACTAATTTCAACAAGGTGTATTTCTACGTCGCTACGCTGGCCAAAGTCGGTTTGGATTGCTCGCACGATCTCTTGCTGATGGCGCTTCGTCATTTTGGCTAAGCGGGCCAAACGTTCTCGGCGCACCCCTAACGTTGGAAATGGCGCTTGGCCAGCCGTATGACGCTGAGCATTAAACATACTCGTCAGGTCGCGCTTCATAGCCTCTCCTTGGAATCATCCGTTATTGACAGTGCTGGTTTCATTGCGCGTGGGTGCAGTGTTTATCGGTCCAAAAGATCGTAAGCAAAACAAGGTGGTTCGTACGCTGTCATGGCCTTGATGGTACAGTAAACGATTCACAACCTATGCCAGTGTGCCATGGGAGATGTTATGCGTTCACACTCGCTGTCCCTTACCATTCTACCTGCGATTGATACCGTTGCGGCAAGCCAGTGGGATGCGCTGGTGAGTGAAGAGCAGCCCTTTTTACGCCATGCCTTTTTGGCTGCACTTGAAGCGAGCGGTTCGGTGAGTGCAGCTACTGGCTGGGTGCCTTGCCATTTATGCGTTTGGCAAGATTCCCGATTGGTCGGGGCGCTGCCCATGTACCGCAAGGACCACTCCTATGGCGAATATGTGTTTGATTGGGGGTGGGCGGAGGCGCTGGAGCGGGCAGGTGGCGATTACTACCCCAAAGGGCTAAGCGCTATTCCTTTTACGCCCGTGCCTGGCCCCCGAGCACTGATAGCCGCGAATGCCGATACTGCCGCTGTCCGTGAGCAGTTAGCCATCGGTTGGAAACAGCAGTGCGATGAGGTGGGGCTTTCCAGTTGGCACTTGCTGTTTGCCGAGGAGCCAGAGGTCGAGGCGTGGCAGCGCCAGTGTCCTGAGCTAATTGCGCGAGAAGGGGTACAGTTTCAGTGGCGAGACCGAGGTGTCGGCGATTTTGACGGCTTTTTAGCTAGTCTGACCTCAAAGCGTCGCAAAATGATAAAGCGTGAGCGGCGGTTAGTCGCTGATCAGGGCCTTACGCTGCATCGTCTGGAAGGTGCTGCGATTAGTGATGTCGATATGGCGCACTTCTATCGCTGCTACACCATTACATATCATGAGCGTGGCCGACCACCCTATCTTAATCACGTCTTCTTTGAACGCTTACGCCAAGTAATGCCCGAGGCGCTGATGTTGGTGCAGGTGCGTTTGGAGGGCAGGCCCGTGGCCGCTGCGCTCTATTTTCGCGGTGCACACACTCTTTATGGACGCTACTGGGGCAGTGAAATCATCGCGGACTGCCTGCATTTCGAAGCCTGCTACTACCAAGGTATCGACTACTGCCTAGCCAAGGGGCTAACCCTATTTGACCCTGGCACCCAGGGCGAGCATAAACTGGTAAGGGGCTTTGCACCGCAGCGGGTTCGCTCGCTGCACTATGTGGCCCATCCAGGGCTTGCCGCAGGGGTCGCGCAGTTTTGCCAAGAAGAGGCTGCCCATATCATGGCCTATCGCCGTGCCGCCGAAGATGCCTTACCGTTTAAATAATTCCCACAGCGCTGCGGCTCGCTGCCTATCGCCCTTAATGGCATAATGCGCGCCGTTCTCGCTTTCACAAAGGATCTCTGTGATGCACAAATGGCTTGTGGTGATACTGCTTGCCGCTCTGGGATTGCTGCAGTACCAGCTGTGGCTGGGAAACGGCGGCTGGCAAGACCTCCAGGAGGTAGAGCAACGCGTTGCCGTGCAGGAAGCCGATAACGTGCCAATGCGTGAGCGCAATGCAAGGCTCGCAGCGGAAGTCACTGACTTAAAAACGGGACTCGATGCCATTGAAGAGCGCGCCCGTAGCGATATGGGAATGGTGCGCACCGATGAACAATTTTATTGGGTGCCCGGTGTTGCCATCAAAAACGAGCTAGTGGGAATCAATGCGGGGCTGGTTTCCCTGCCTGGAGCTATACCACCGAGCAGTGAAGGCGCCGCAGAATGAGTAACACACTATGGCTCGTCGTTCCTGCAGCGGGGCAGGGCAGACGTATGGGGGCCGATAAGCCTAAACAGTATTTGACGTTGAACAATCAGCCCATTCTGGCCCACACCTTGGCAAGGCTTCACGCCGCTTTTCCGCAGGCGCGGTTGGTACTTTGCCTAGACAGCGACGACCGCTGGTTCGACCCCACCTGGGTGCCTTTTGCGCAGTGGCAGCGTGTGTCAGGCGGTGCTGAGCGTATGCATAGCGTATTAAACGCTTTGCAAGCGATGACCGCCGAGGACTCAGACCTCGTGATGGTGCACGATGTCGCGCGTCCGTGCATTACTCGTGATGATCTCCACGTGCTCTATCAAGCAGCGCAGACACACTCAGGCGGTGCGCTTCTGGCAATGCCGGTGGCGGATACCATGAAGCGCGATAACGGTGACCAGCTCAGCCAAATTACCGAACCGCGGGATGGCCTATGGCACGCGCTGACGCCACAGAGTTTCCGTTACTCGCTGCTACGCCATGCGCTTGAGCAGGCTCAGCAAACCGGCACGGTGGTCACTGATGAAGCCTCGGCGGTAGAAGCGCTGGGCGAGGCGCCACGGCTAGTGAGCGGACGCCGAGATAATCTAAAAGTGACCCACCCTGACGACTTAGCCCTGGCGGCTGCCATTCTGGCCGCCCAGTCGGCAACCGCCAGCAACAGGAGTTCCTAATGCGAATTGGCCACGGTTTTGACGTACACCGCTTTGGGCCGGGTGACCATTTAATGATTGGCGGCGTTAAGCTGCCGTTTGACCACGGTTTTGTGGCCCACTCTGATGGCGACGTACTGCTCCACGCGATCAGCGATGCGCTACTGGGTGCCTGTGCGCTGGGGGATATCGGCCGTCACTTTCCGGATACCGACCCCGCCTGGGCCGGTGCTGACAGCCGTGGCCTGCTGCGCCATGTGGTAACCCTGGTGCGTAGCGAGGGGTATCGCGTGGTGAATCTGGATGCAACGTTAATGGCCCAGGCGCCCAAAATGGCTCCCCATATTGACGCTATGCGCGCCGTCATCGCTGAAGATTTAGGAATTAGTCTTGGCCAGGTAAACGTCAAAGCCACCACTACTGAGCGCCTTGGCTTCACCGGGCGCGGTGAAGGCATTGCCGCAGAGGCGGTGGTACTGCTGACGGCCCCAGAGGCGCTGAATGCTTAACCTACCCCCATGGCAGCGTAGCCTAACGCCCGCTTTCGGCGTGCCCGCGCCAGGGCAGTACCGTGCTCAGCCGGAAGACTTTATCGTCGATGAGCAGCTTGATTTTATCCCGGAAGCTCATGGTGAACACCTGTGGCTGCGGCTTGAAAAGCGTAACCAAACCACGTTAGATATGGTGAAACAGCTAAGCCGACTGTGTGGCGTCACGCCTAGAGATATTGGCTATTCCGGCATGAAAGATCGGGTCGCGGTGGCTCGCCAATGGTTAAGCGTCCATTTGCCAGGGCGCGATGCCCCGGCGGATTTGTCGGCTTCTTTGGCAGCGCTGGGGGTTACGGTACTTGAGCAGGCACGCCACCCACGTAAGCTAAAGCGGGGCGTGCATCGCACTAACCACTTTACGCTACGCCTGAGCGGTGAGGCCGTTCAGTCGGCCGATTTTTTGCCGCGCTGGGAAACGCTCTGCGCCCAGGGCGTGCCCAACTATTTCGGCCATCAGCGCTTTGGCGCAGGGGCGCGCAACTTACAGCGTGCCGCCGCCGTGCTGGCGAAAGGCTGGCGCAAGCGCGACGACCGGCAGGGCATGATGCTCTCCACCGCTCGCAGCTTTTTATTCAATGAGCTGCTTAGCGCGCGGCTGCAGGATGGTAACTGGTGCCAGCCCATCGCTGGGGATGCTCTCATGCTTGATGGCACCCAAAGTGTGTTTGGCATTGAGGCGGTGGAGGAGAGTTTGGTGGAGCGCGCCGCTGCGCTAGACGTTCACCCAACCGGCGTGCTGTGGGGCGTTGGCCGCTCGGCTGAAGGAGATGCTGGGGCTTATGAAGCGCAGCTCGCCGCTCAGCACCCTGCACTGTGTGAAGGGCTTGAAAAGAGCGGCGTCAAGCGCGGGCAGCGTGCGCTACGTGCCCGGCTTATTGCGCCGCAAATAACCTTCGATGCAGACGCCGTGCTACTCTCGTTTGCCCTGCCGCGAGGCAGCTTTGCCACGGCGGTCATTGGCGAGTTAATTCATCATCCCGACACGGCTTAACGCTGAGGTGAGGAGATTCTGATGCGGCGACTGCTGCTTTCCAACGATGACGGTGTTCACGCCCCCGGCCTTAGAGCGCTTTACGAGGCACTAACACCCCACGCTAACCTACGCGTGGTTGCCCCTGACCGTGACCGCAGCGGGGCCAGTAATTCGCTGACGCTATCGCGTCCGCTTGCGCTGACGGCGTTAGACAACGGCTTTTATAGTGTGGACGGCACTCCGGCCGACTGCGTCTATTTAGGCGTGAATGGGGTGTGGGACGAGCGTCCTGATTTGGTCATTTCAGGGATTAACCATGGCAGTAACCTCGGTGATGACGTGCTTTATTCAGGCACGGTCGCCGCCGCGATGGAGGGGCGTAATCTAGGTATGACGGCGATTGCCATGTCGCTGTGCGGCGCCCACCATTTTGCGACGGCAGCCCAGTTTGCCGCGAGCCTCATCGGTGCCGCTGATCAACTCTCACTGCCGCCTCGTACGCTGCTGAATGTGAACGTCCCTGACCTGCCCTGGGAAAAAATCAAAGGTGTTAAAGTTACCCGCTTGGGCTACCGCGGCCCAGCCGAAAAGCCTGTGCCGGTGCAAGACCCCCGGGGCCGTACCCGCTACTGGATTGCCCCGGTGGCGGCTAACGCTGACGACGGTGAAGATACCGACTTTGCGGCCATCGAAGCAGGTTATGTATCGATTACGCCACTGCAAACTGATTTAACGCGCCACTCCGCGCGTCGTGATGTGCAGGACTGGTTGGATGCCTTTGCCTGAGCTATCTCCTGGTGAGCGGCGCGGCCGTGGAATGACTTCCCAGCGCACCCGTGACCGTATGATCAAGCGCCTGATTCAACAAGGCGTGCGTAACCAGTGCGTGTTAGACTTGATGGCCAGCGAGCCGCGTCATCTGTTTGTCGATGAAGCGCTCGCTCATCGCGCCTATGAAGATACCGCTCTACCCATTGGCTTCGGCCAAACGCTGTCGCAGCCGCTAACCGTCGCGCGCATGACGGAGTTAGTGCTGCGCGCGTCGCCCCAGCGCGTGCTGGAAGTGGGGACTGGTTCAGGTTATCAAACGCTGATTTTGTCGCGCCTAGTAGAAACGCTTTACTCCGTGGAGCGAATCTATACGCTGCACGAGCGAGCAGCAGAGCGGCTATGGCGGCTAGGTGCCCCAGCGACATTAGCTGTGGCCGACGGCAGCGAAGGCTGGCCGGAAGCTGCGCCCTTTGACGTTATTTTGCTCACGGCCTGCGCGCAAACGCTGCCGGAAGTATTACTTGAACAGCTGAGTTATGACGGTGTGCTTATTGCACCGCTGGAAGAGTCAGATGGCAGTCAGTGGCTTACCCAAATTAAGCGTATTGGCTCTGCCTTTGAAAAACGCAGGCTTGAACCCGTGCGTTTTGTACCCCTATTGCAAGGAGTGGTGGATTGAAGCGTCGACCCATAGGACTGTTTTTAAAAGGCGCCGGGATGGGCGCTGCCGATGCAGTACCTGGCGTATCGGGAGGCACGATTGCCTTTATTACCGGTATTTATGAAGAGTTAATCAACACTATTAAACAGTTTGGGCCTAGCGCCTTTGGCGCTTGGCATCGCGAGGGCTGGGTGGGCTTAAGTCGGCACCTGAACTTGGCGTTTCTAATACCGCTACTGCTGGGTGTTGCGGTCAGTTTGGTGAGCGTGGCTCACTTAGCGCTGTGGCTAATGGAGGCGCAACCGCTGCTATTGGAGGGGTTCTTTTTCGGGCTTGTAGCGGCCTCGGCACTGGTGGTCGGGCAGGCTGGAGAACGATGGAAAATTTGGTACTTGCTGCCGCTGGCGATTGGGTTAATGTTAGCCAAATTGCTTCCCGGCATGATGCCGCTGGTGCTGATGATTGGCAATGAAGCGCTGGTAGTCATAGTAGCTGGCGCTATCGCGATTAGTGCGATGCTGCTGCCTGGTGTATCCGGCAGCTTTTTATTGCTGACGATGGGACTCTACGGCACCATCATGGGGGCTATTCGCAGCTTCGATCTTGGCATTATCATGCTGTTTGGAGTGGGGTGCATCATCGGGTTGGCGCTCTTTTCACGACTGCTTTCGTGGCTATTGCGGCGCTACCATGGCGCGACACTACAACTATTGTTGGGCTTTATTGTTGGCTCGCTACCGGTTCTCTGGCCCTGGCGTGAGCTGTTACGCTACCAGCTAGGTCCCGATGGGCAAATGATTCCGCTGGATTATCGCTATCTATTACCCAGCGATTACGCCGTGCTGACAGGGGCGTCGGCACAGGTAACTGGCGTGATAACGTTGATGGTCGTCGGTGCGCTACTCGTCGTAGCGCTCAACCGTCGTGCGGCCACTCATGCCCAGCATCACTCGACAGATAATCGTTCCATTGATCGTTAGCACGGCGTTGAACAGGAGTAGGGTTTCCATGCGTAAGGTTTTTATGATGACGGTGCTTGCACTGGCGGTGAGTGGCTGTGCCAGTCAGCAGTCCAACACTCCCCAGGTGCGCGATTTGAGCGACGCACGCCGTGCGGTGGAAAACTCACCACAGTACACCGTTAAAGCAGGCGATACGCTCTATGGCATCGCGTGGCAGCACAATCTGGACTATCGCCAGCTCGCCGCCATCAACAATATCGATGCGCCTTACCAAATTTATCCTGGTCAAACCATCGCTTTGCGTGAAGGAGCGGGAGGTATGTCGACTTCGTCTGGCAGCAACGCGTCACCCGCTTCGACCAGCGGTGCCGTTGCTACGGGGCTGCAACCACAAGCCACTGCCGTGGCAAGCAATGACCAGGAGCTCGACTGGCTGCTGCCGGACGAGAGTGCCATCGAGCGCAACCAGCGCCTAACCGCCGAGCGGGCTGAGCGCACGGCGGTGGAAGCATCCCAGCAGGTAGCTGCCGCTGCTAATGCCCCGGTTGAATCCACTAATCAACAGCCGCCAGCCCAGCCCGCGCAGGAGCCAGCGCCCACGCCTGAACCGACCCCAGAGCCAGAGCCGGAACCTGCCGCTGAGCCGGAACCTGCCGCTCAGCCCACTCAAACCGTCCGCACCGATCGCTCGTCGCGTACCTTTACGCCTGCCGAAAACATCGATTGGCAATGGCCAACCGATGGTCAGGTCATCGGTGAGTTTGGGCAGGGAGGCAGCATTACAGCAGGGATTGATATCGCTGGGCAAAAGGGGCAACCTATTCGTGCAGCAGGCCCTGGTATTGTGGTCTATGCCGGTAGCGGTGTACGTGGCTACGGTAACCTAATACTACTGAAACATAACGATCAGTTTCTCAGCGCGTATGCACATAATGATAGTTTAAGCGTCAAAGAGAATGATGTCGTCGAGGCAGGTGAAGTGATTGCCACGATGGGCGATAGCGATGCAGATGCCGTCAAACTGCATTTTGAGGTGCGCCGCGATGGTCAGCCGCAAAATCCGTTGGACTATCTGCCATCGCGCTAGTCATTACCTAGCAGGTGTAACGTGTCAAGCCTGCTAGGGCAACCCGCATAGCTGAATTAGAGCGTCATATAACAATAAGGTGTATGCGCACAGGGAGTGCGACCACCCTTACTTTTCTAAATGGCGGTTAGGCGAGACAACGGGGGTATGAACATGAGTATGCTGGAGAAGGACCTACAGGAGATTGACCTGGATGAGGTTGAAGAGGCGTTAGATGACGCTGACGACGACGCCACGGCAGAGGAGGAGGCGTTTGAAAAAGCGCTGGGCCGTGAAGACCGTCAATCGACTCAAAGCTTGGATGCGACACAGATCTACCTTAACGAAATTGGCTTTTCTCCGCTGCTGACGCCGGAAGAAGAAGTGTACTATGGCCGCCTAGCGCGTAAAGGCGATGCGCTTGGCCGCTCAAGGATGATTGAGTCTAACCTGCGCCTAGTGGTCAAGATTGCCAGGCGCTACCTGAACCGAGGCTTAACGCTGCTCGATTTAATCGAGGAAGGTAATCTTGGTTTGATTCGGGCGGTGGAGAAGTTTGACCCCGAACGGGGCTTCCGCTTCTCTACTTACGCCACGTGGTGGATTCGCCAAACGATAGAGCGTGCGCTGATGAACCAGACGCGTACTATTCGTCTGCCGATTCACGTGGTGAAAGAGCTCAACATTTATCTGCGTGCTGCCCGTGAGCTGACTCAAAAGCTGGATCACGAAGCTACCGCCGAAGAGATCGCTGAGCATCTTGATAAACCGGTCGAGACAGTTAAGAAAATGCTGGGGCTTAACGAGCGGGTGTCGTCGGTGGATTCTCCCATGGGCGGCGACAGCGATAAGCCGCTGATTGATACGCTCACCGACGATGAGGTGCTGGGGCCGGAAGCGTGCTTGGTGGATGGCGACGTGCGCGAACACGTAGACCACTGGCTGGATGAGCTAAGCGAAAAACAGCGCGAAGTCGTGGTACGCCGTTTCGGTTTACGCGGTCACGAGGCAGCAACGCTGGAAGAAGTGGGTGCCGAGATTGGCCTAACGCGGGAGCGCGTTCGACAAATTCAGGTAGAAGCGTTAAAGAAGCTGCGCCGCTCCCTGGAAAAACAGGGGCTTTCCCTCGACGCGATTTTCGAGAGTTAATTCCGGGTCGAGAGTTAAACCAGCTGCTTCCGACAAGCCCAACGGAAGTATTAAATAGCGCACCGAGTTATCTGCTCGGTGCGCTGTTTTTAGGGCGAACCATTTTCATTCATACATTACTGAGTGACTCCGCTCAGTCCGGCAAGTACGCCGGTCAGTGACCTAGTAAGTGAGAGAGCCATGCGCCCGTTAGTGGCCCATATTGATTTGGACGCGCTGCGTCACAACTATCAACTGGCGTGCCGCTGCGCCCCGCAAAGTCGCTCAGTTGCCGTCATTAAAGCCGATGCCTACGGCCACGGTGCACTGGCTTGTGCCCGTGCCTTAGAAACTGACGTTCCGGCATTTGCAGTGGCCTGCATCGAAGAGGCGCTGAGCCTGCGCGAAGGAGGCATCAAAGCGCCCATTGTGCTGCTAGAGGGTATTTTCAGTGCCGATGAGCTGGCGCTGGTCGATCAGCACCGTTTATGGATCAGTGTGCACAGTGCGTGGCAGGTCGAAGCGCTGCTGGCGTATTCGCCACGGCAGCCTATTCCTGTTTGGTTAAAGGTGGATTCGGGGATGCACCGTTTGGGGTTCTCGCCGGAGGAAGCGACCAGTGTTTGGCAGCGTTTGGTGGATGCGCCGCAGGTAACGGCGCTGCATCTGATGAGCCACTTTGCCACCGCCGATGCGAAAGATCCTAGCTACTTCAACCGCCAGATGAATACGCTAAAAGCGCTGGCTGCCAAGCTGAAGGCACCGCTGTGTCTGGCCAACTCCCCGGCGACGCTGGCATGGCCTGCCGCACATGGCGACTGGAATCGCCCCGGCGTGATGCTCTATGGCAGCGACCCGCTGGAAGTGCCCAACGAGATCACCCAGCAGCTACGCCCGGTGATGACATTACGCTCAGAAATTATTGCGTTGCGCGAGTTGGCGGAGGGGGATCAGGTGGGCTATAGCGGCCGCTGGAAGGCCAAGAGACCCTCTAAAATTGCCGTAGTCGCCGCAGGTTATGGCGATGGCTATGATCGCCACGCGGTCGACGGCACGCCGGTGCTAGTCAATGGGCAGCGCTGCCCCATTGCCGGTAAGGTCTCGATGGATATGCTGACGGTGGACGTTACCGACGTGCCTGATGCTGCGATTGGCAGTGAAGTGGTGCTATGGGGAGCTGCTAGCAATGGCAGTGTGCTGCCGGTGGACGAGGTGGCCCGCTACTGCGATACCATCAGCTATACGCTGCTGACCGGTGTGCTTCCCAGGGCTCCTCGGCGCTATCATGGGGCTCACGTTTAAACGGTTATCTGTATGTCAAAAGCGTCTTATCCGCGCTCCTTTGCGCACCCTCGCTACTGGCCGACATGGCTGGCGATTGGCCTAATGTATGTGGCCGCGTGGCTCCCCTGGCGGTTGAAGCTATGGGTAGGTAAAGCGATTGGCCTGCTGGCGTGGCGCTTCGTGAAGCGTCGTCGGCACATCACCGCCACGAACATCGCGCTCTGCTTTCCAGAAAAAAGCGCCGACGAGCAGCGCCAACTGGTCAAAGAGACATTCATTGCCAACGGGATCGGTTTGGTCGAAACCGCAACTGGCTGGTGTCGTGATGCCGAAGGGCTGCGTCATCGAGTGGCCTATCACGGCCAAGAGCACCTTGCACGCGCTAAAGCCCAGGGCAAAGGCGTGCTGGTGGTGGGTATCCACTTTTCGACGCTGGACTTAGGCGGGGCGTTGCACTCGCTGTTCTTCCCGGCAGATGTGGTTTACCGCCCCCATAACAACCCGCTGTTCGAGCGATTCATGACCCGAGCACGTTCACGCATCTTTGGCCAAGCCATTGATCGCCATGACCTGCGCGGCGTGGTGCGCCGCATCAAAGCGGGGCACATCGTGTGGTACTCACCGGATCAGGATTTCGGCCGCGATGTGAGCGTCTTTGCGCCGCTATTTGGTCAGCAAGCGGCGACGATTCGTCTTACGGCCAAAATTGCCCGCATGACGGGCGCCCCCGTCGTTCCGCTGATGTTCCACCGTAATCCGGATAATCGCACCTACACCATTGAGTGTTTGCCGGCGTTCGAGGATTTCCCCTGCGGCGATGAACTGGCCGATGCTACGCGGGTAAATGCCTTCATCGAGCGAGCGATACGCAAACATCCCGAGCAGTATCTATGGCTGCATCGGCGCTTTAAAACCCGTCCTGAGGGCGAGGCAGGTTTTTACTAGCCGTATCAACAAAGCGCATAAAAAAAGCTGCCCGCGGGCAGCTTTTCGGTGGCTTCATAGCTTGCTTAAGGCAACGCCTTAATCGAGATTACGGGAGTAGAAGATCTCCAGCATCTCTTTACGTAGGCGGCTTTCGATATCCCGCGCTTCTTCGAAGGTGATGTCGCGGCGCGACGTGCCGAACAGGTAGTTATCCAG
Organism: Halomonas sp. Cn5-12; assembly: GCF_021532545.1. Classification (NCBI taxonomy): domain Bacteria; kingdom Pseudomonadati; phylum Pseudomonadota; class Gammaproteobacteria; order Oceanospirillales; family Halomonadaceae; genus Halomonas; species Halomonas sp. Cn5-12. The sequence goes on along the minus strand of NZ_JAKGAY010000011.1, from coordinate 28,023 downwards.
CTCGAAGTCCTTGAGCAGCATCTTGGTGTGGAACATGTTTTCCTGATACACGTTCACGTCGATCATCTGATAGGCCTGCTTGGTGTCTTCCGCCAAGTAGTCCTGGATCGAGGTGATGTCGTGGTCAATAAACAGCTTTTTGCCATCCACATCCCGCGTAAAGCCGCGCACGCGGTAATCCATGGTCACGATATCGGAATCAAAACTATGGATCAGGTAGTTCAGCGCTTTCAGCGGGCTGATATGCCCACAGGTCGAGACATCGATATCCAGACGGAAGGTGCTGATGCCGTTGTCAGGGTGCGACTCCGGGTAGCTGTGTACCGTCACATGGCTCTTATCCAGGTGGGCCACCACGGTTTCCGGTAGCGGGCCTGGGCCTGGTTCGATTTGCCCTGCGGTTGGCTCATCCAGCTCGTGTTCGGCGATCAGGATGGTCACACTCGCGCCATGCGGCTCATAATCCTGACGCGAGATGTTCAGTACATGAGCGCCAATGATGTTGGTGACGTCTTTCAGGATCTGCGTCAAACGTTCGGCGTTGTAAAGCTCATCGATATAGTCGATATAAGCCGCACGCTGCTCTTCGGTTTTGGCGTAACAGATGTCGTAAATATTGAAGCTCAAAGAGCTGGTCAGGTTGTTGAACCCGTGGAGTCGGAGATTATCTGACACTTCCGAACCTCCCTATGGCAGATGAGGACACCCCGACGAGCCAGCGCCGGAACCGATAAACACTTGTCACCGTGCTAACGCAGCCGCCGTGAAGACGACCCCGCACTACGCAGTAAAGGGAAAAACAAGCGGGCGTATTATGCCCGCCCAGGGCGTGGCTTGCATCCAGTCACGCCATTTTTTTGATGCTGCAGCGTCACCCGCGTGGCCAGCCGACCCATGACGGCTCAAGCTTCGCGGATCTCATAGGAGTGAGTGATCTCAACGCCGCCTTTGACCAGCATGATAGAAGCGCTGCAGTATTTCTCTGCCGATAGCTCCACAGCCCGCTGAACCTGCTTCTCTTTTAAGCCACGACCAGTGACCACAAAGTGGACGTGGATCTTGGTGAACACGGACGGCACTTCATCGGCGCGCTCGGCGTCCAGCTCGGCAACGCAGTCGGTGACCTCTGCGCGGGCCTTATCAAGAATGTTCAAGATATCAAAGGCGGTGCAACTGCCCATGCCCATCAACAGCATTTCCATCGGCCGAGGGCCGGTGTTGCGACCGCCGTGGTCGGGTGGGCCATCAATCACAACGCTGTGTCCGCTACCGGATTCCGCTACAAACTGGCGGCCATCGGTCCATTTTACCCGTGCTTTCACGTTGCTCTCCTCATCTTGGCGACGAAAGGTAAGTCGCGCAGCATAACATTTCTAGAAGGCAACGCACGGCTTCATCGTGCGCTGCCAGTTGGTATCAGGCTGATTGAAGGTGCCTATCAAGCTCGGCTAGTCGCTCGGGGGTTCCCACATCAACCCAGTGGCCCGCAAAGTGCTCGCCGCTAACGCGGTGCTCTGCCATGGCCCGTTTCAGCAGTGGGGCCAGGGCGAAGGCGCCGGCAGGTTCAAAGGCGACCAGTTCAGGGCGTATCAAACTGATGCCTGCAAAGGTGAAGCGAGCCTCCCCGTGTGGTGAAACGCGCCCCTGGCGAAGTGAAAAATCGCCTTCAGGGTGATGGGCAGGGTTATCCACCAATACCAGATGCGCCAAATCACCTGCTGCCAGCGTGGAAGCACTCGGTAGGTAGTCACACCACACATCACCATTGACCAGTAAGAACGGCGCATCGCCCAGCAGCGGTAGTGCCTGTTGAATACCACCGCCGGTCTCAAGCGGGCTAGCCTCCTGGCTCCAGTGAATGCGCATTTGGTAGGCCGAGCCATCGCCCAGTGCAGAGATAATTTGCTCGGCACGGTAGCTCACGTTAATGACCACTTCATTAATGCCTGCACGCTTTAAACGCTCCAAGTGGTGCACGATCAGCGGTTTGCCCGCCACGGGCAGCAATGGTTTAGGGCAGTGGTCGGTGAGCGGGCGCATCCGTTTGCCCAGGCCTGCCGCCAAAATCATCGCCTTCATGGCGCGTCCTCTTCCAGGCGCTGCATGATCGCCGGGCGCAGCACGCCCGTTACCCAGTCGGCAAACTCGCGGTGTTGGGGTAGGGCCGCTAGGCTATCTTCCAGGTGCGCCAAAAAGTGGGGCAGGCGGGCTAAATAGCCTTCTTTGCTGTCGCGCAGCGTCAACCGACAAAAGATGCCCAGCACTTTCAGCGAGCGCTGTGCGGCCATGGCGTGGCACTGCGCTAAAAAAGTTTCCTCGCTGACCGAGCGGGTCAGGCGACCCTCTTGCCGCGCCTGCTGATAGAAAGCGCCGACGAAGGAGGCAAACTGGTCAGCGCTAAAACGGCAGTAGCGGCCCCGCAGTAGCGAAATAACGTCGTAGCTGAGCGGGCCTGCCACGGCGTCCTGGAAGTCGATCATGTAAAGCGTTTGATCGTGCAGCATCAGGTTCATGGCATCGAAATCGCGGTGGACGCTCACCACCGGCTGCGCTAATGCATGCTCTATCAATTTATCGCGTACTGCCTCCCAGCTATCGGGAACTGATAGCGACAGCCAGCGCCCCAGGCACCACTCGGGAAATAGGTCCAGCTCCCGGCCAAGCAGGGCGGCATCGTAATCAGGCAGGGCGGCCGGGTTAGTGCGGTTTTGCAACTGGGCAATGAGAGCGAGTGCGTCTAAATGGCTCTGCTCTGTGCGTGCTGGATCGGTGAAGGTAGCCTGCAGCGGTGTGTCGCCCAAGTCATCAAGCAGCAAAAAACCAGCGTCTAAGTCGCTGGCGTGAATGTAAGGCACAGGCAGCCCGGCGGCGTGCCAGCGCTGGCCGATAGCCACAAGCGGCGCCGAGTCCTCCTGTGCCGGGGGTGCATCCATCACCACTTGGGTGTTGCCATCCGGTAGCGTTAGTCGAAAATAGCGCCTAAAACTGGCGTCACCGCCCGCAGCAGAGAGGCGAATAGTGGCGCTATCAAGGCCGTGGTGTTGCGCCGCCCACTGAGTGAGGGCGTCAATCCGAGAAGAGGACATGCAAGCTCCTTGCTGGTCGGGCATCATGCGGGCTGTATAATACCGATTCTGGATGCCAAGGATAACGAACATGGGCAAGCGAATCTCGCGCACCGTACCGGTTGCGCATACGCTGCTGGGCAGTTTGCTCGCTGGCGCCTCGTTTTCAGCGGTGGCGCAGGACCAAACCCTGCCCGCAGAAGCGCTGGACTGGCAGGCCTGGAGCCAAGACGAAGCGCCGCAACAGCTATGTCGGGGGCGCTATGTGATGCCCGCCTACCGCTTGCCAGCGGAAGAGAACCCGGAAACGCTCTCGGTAGAAACCCGGGAAGTGGATTACGCCGCAGACGGTGAAGCCCTGCTGCGTGGCGACGTGGTACTACGCCGGGGCGATACCGAACTGCAGGCAGAGCGCGTCTTTCTACCCGCAGACCGTCAGCAGGTGGATGCTGAGGGCAACCTGGCTATCCGCGATGGACAAGCCCTGGTGCGTGGCGAGCAAGCCACCCTCATGCTGAACGAAGACCGCGCCTCGCTGCGTAACAGCCACTATGTGCTCTACGACCAGCACCTGCGCGGCCAGGCCAGCCAGCTAGAGCAGACCGGCGAAAATCAGTACCGCCTTCAGGAGGCCACGTTTACCACCTGTGACCCCGGCGCCAATAGCTGGCAGTTGGTAGGTAGTGATATTCGCCTCGATCAAGCCTCGGGGTTTGGCACTGCCCGCCATGCGCGCCTGGAAGTTAAAGATGTGCCGGTATTTTACTGGCCGTGGCTGCGCTTCCCCATTGATGACCGCCGCCATACCGGGCTGCTCTCGCCGTCAGTGAGCTTCTCAAGCGATGGCTTTGATTATACCCAGCCTTTCTACTGGAACATTGCACCGAACCAGGATGCCACCATTACCCCGCGCTGGATGTCTGACCGAGGACTGCTGCTCAACGGCGAGTACCGCTACCTGCTGGAAGAGAGCCAAGGCTTGGTCGAGGGCGGTTATCTCGATAGCGACGGCGGCACCAATAGAGGTGACAACCGCTTTGAAGGCGACGACCGCTGGTACATTGATGCCCAGCACGCGGGCACGTTAACGCCCCGCAGTGATTACCGGCTCCGTTACGGCGCCGCCAGCGACGGGCGCTATTTCGACGACTTTGGCGGCGAGTTCGGCAACAGCGACCGCGTCAGTATGGAGCGCCTTGCCCAGGTCGATTATCGCGGCGAGCGCTGGCAGTTAGACGCCCGCGCCCAGGGCTTCCAACGTTTGGAAGACCCGCTCAGCGATACCGACCGTCCGTTCTACCGCCTGCCGAGTTTGACCGCCAATGCCAACTGGCAGCTAGACAACGGCCTGTATACCCAGTGGCGCTCGAACGCGACCTACTTCTGGCGCGACGTGGATGAGCGGCGAGTTCCGGAGCGCGAGGCGGCCATCGGTTCGCGCCTTCACCTGACGCCTGCGGTGGGCTGGCGCTATGAGCAGCCCTGGGGCTATATCGAGCCACGCACCGAGCTTTGGCACACCGCGTACGAATTGGATTATGGCGACCGCGTGACCGATCGCACGACCTCACCGACGCGCAGCGTGGCGATCACTTCCATCGACAGCGGCCTGGTATTTGAGCGTGAGCTTGAGCTAGGCGGGCGCGGTTATCGCCAGACGCTTGAACCCCGCGTTAACTATGCCTACGTGCCGCGTACCGACCAGACCCAGCTGCCGTACTTCGATAGCCGTGAACGGGTATTCTCCTGGGATCAGCTCTGGTCCCCGCACCGCTTCTCGGGGGCTGACCGGGTCGGTGATCTGAATCGCGTCTCGTTGGGCGTACAGTCACGCTTGATCGAAGATAGCGCTGGTCGGGACCGACTCACCTTCGGCGTCGGTCAAAGCTACTACTTCTCCGAGCGGCGCATCGATAGCGAAGGCGACCCGGACACGCTGCCGCCGCGCCCCAGCGAAGACCCTTCCGTGAATCCGGAAAGCCGCTATCAGGCCACCCGTGACCGCTCTCCGCTGGTCACTCGCCTGGATTGGCAAATATCGGATCGCTGGAGTACCGGCTACGAATGGCTCTACGATGACGAGCGTGAACAGACCGAGCGCTCCAGTGTGGATGTACGCTATCGCCACCCGGAAGGGCACGTAGTGAACCTTGGCTACCGTTGGGAGATCGAAGGGTTCGATCCGAGCGTGATACCCGGCGACTATGGCTTCCGTGACTACAGTCGCGAAGAGTGGGATCTTTCGCTGGCGTGGAAAGCGAACCCAAGGATTGATTTGATTGGCCGCTACCTGCACGATCAAACCAACAACCGTCCCCTGGAACAGCTCGCGGGCCTGCAGTGGAACGACTGCTGCTATGGCGTACAGCTGGTATGGCGTGAATGGATCGACGATAACGATACGGCGCGGGTTGGCGATGACTTCAACGACCGCGGGCTATTTTTGCGCTTTGTGTTTCGTGGTCTAGGTGGCGTGGGTCAAGAGGCCGACGGCTACTTTGAGCAGGCGATTCCTGGCTACCGTCCCACGCCCTTATGAACGACCACTTTAAAATAGCGACTGAAAGAGACTTTTTATGATGATCAGAAAGACCTTGCTGAGCTGCGCGCTGAAGAAACGAGCCACCCAGCTGTCCGCAGGCAGCCTGATGGTGCTCTGCCTGAGCACGGGTGCGGCGCTGGTTCCGCTGACCGTGCATGCGCAAAATTTCGAGTCGGCCCAGCGTCAGCAGTTGGATAGCGTCGTCGCGGTCGTCAATGATGGCGTCATCATGCGCAGCGAGTTGGATGACCGCATTGCCCAGGTGGAGCAGCAAGCAGCGGCTCAGGGCGGCAATTTGCCGCCGCGTAACCAGCTGGCCCAGCAAGTGTTGGAGCGTATGGTCATGGATGAAATCCAGCTGCAAATGGCCCGCCGAGCCAATCTGAGTGTGGATGACACCGAACTCAACCGCCAGCTACGCAGCATTGCCGAATCCAACAACATGACGCTGGATCAGTTTGCCGATGCGGTAGAAGCCGACGGCATTACTCTGGCCGACGTGCGCGAAGACGTACGCCGTGAAATGTTGATGCGTCAAGTACAGCAGCGCCAGATCAGTCAGCGCGTCACGGTCTCCGATCGCGATGTGGAGCGTTTCTTGAGCCAGCAGCCAAGCCAGCAGCAGGGGCAAGCCTTTATCGAAGAGACCCGTGCCCGCCATATCCTGGTGGAACTGACGCCTACGCGTAACGAGAACCAAGCCCGCGCCCGCGCAGAAGAGGCTCGCCAGCGTTTACAGCAGGGCGCAGACTTCGCGTCGGTGGCCCGTGAGTACAGCGACGATCGTGGTAGCGCCATGAACGGCGGCGACCTGGGCTGGGTGCGCCCTGGCCAAACGGTCCCTGCGTTCGAAGAAGCCATGACGTCTCTCAGCCCGAACCAGCTCTCCGAGCCTGTGCGCTCGCAGTTCGGCTATCACGTCATCGAAGTGCTGGAGCGTCGCCGTCAGGACGTGACCGAAGAGAGCCGTCGTGAGCAGGTGCGCCAAGCGATTTTCCAGCGTCGTGCCAACGAAGAGCTGCAAACCTGGCAGCGTGAAATCCGTGAACAGGCCTTCGTGGATATTCGTCTCTAATGACGCGGCCGCTGCTGTTGACCACCGGTGAGCCTGCGGGCATCGGGCCAGAGCTTGCGCTGATGCTGGCCGCTCGTGGGCAATTAGCCAACACGGTGGCGGTGGGTGACCCGCAGATGCTGCGCCAGCGCGCCGCGCTGCTCGGGCTGGCCGTAGAGGTCGTCGAGGCCGCGCCGGGTGGCTTGGATATATCCTCTCCAGGGCGTTTGGTGGTGTGGCCCGCCACACTGCGAGCGCCTGCCACGCCTGGGGTGCTCGATCCCGCCAATGCCCGCTACGTGTTGGAGACACTGCAAATTGCCGTAGACGCCTGCCAAGCAGGGCAGGCTGCGGCAATGGTCACCGCGCCGCTGCATAAAGGGGTCATCATCGAAGGGGGCTTTCCCCACTTCACCGGCCATACCGAGTGGTTGCGCGACGCCTGTGGCGTCGATGAGGTGGTGATGCTGCTGGCGACCGATGCCGCGCTGCATGCCAAGAACCCGCTTTGGCAAGGCAGCGGCGATTTGCGCGTGGCGCTGGTGACGACTCATCTGCCGCTGCGTGACGTGGCCGATGCCATCACGTTCGAGCGGGTCACCCAGATTAGCCGCTTACTGGCCGCTGACCTGCGGCGCCAATTTGGCATCTTGAATCCGCGCATTGCGGTGTGCGGCCTCAACCCCCATGCCGGGGAAGAAGGGCATTTGGGGCGCGAAGAGCTGGACACGATCATTCCGGCCCTCGACGCGCTGCGTGCCGACGGGTTGGATATCCAAGGGCCGCTGCCCGCCGATACGCTGTTCACTCCACGCCACCTAGCCGGAGTCGATGCGGTGCTGGCGATGTATCACGACCAGGGCTTGGCAGTGCTAAAATACGCAGGCTTTGGGCAAGCTGCGAATATTACCCTCGGCCTACCGCTGGTACGTACTTCAGTGGACCACGGCACCGCGCTGGATTTGGCGGGCCGCGGCACTGCCGACCCCAACAGCCTGGGCGTCGCGCTATCGCTTGCACAGCGGCTTGCTGCCCAGCGTGCCAGCACCCTGGCCGCTCCATGAATCAACCCTCCAAGGAACACTGTTAGATGTCTCAAGTGCCTCAGCAGCACCGCGCTCGTAAACGTTTCGGTCAAAACTTTCTGCGGGATCTCGGTATTATTTCTCGTATCATCCGCGCCATTGGGCCACGTGAAGGTGACCGACTCGTTGAAATCGGCCCTGGGCAAGGGGCACTGACGGCGCCGCTGTTAGAGGCGACTGGCAAGCTGGAAGTAATCGAACTCGACCGCGACCTGATTCCTGGCCTACGGGTGCAGTTTTTCAACTACCCCGAGTTCGTGATTCACGAAGGCGACGCGCTGAAGTTCGATTTTGCCGAGCTGAAGGGCGATGGCCCGGCGCTGAGGGTAGTGGGTAACCTGCCTTACAACATCTCCACGCCTTTGATCGTGCATTTGCTGACCATGGGCAATGCCATTGCCGATATGCACTTTATGCTGCAAAAAGAGGTGGTGGAGCGCTTGGCTGCCGAGCCGGGCAGCACCGACTGGGGCCGCCTTTCGGTGATGGCGCAGTACTACTGCCAAGTGGACCAGCTGTTCATCGTACCGCCGGAGGCCTTTGTACCGCGTCCGAAGGTAGATTCCGCGATTGTGCGCTTAACGCCCCACGAACACCTGCCCCACACCGCCGATGACCCGACGCTGCTGTTCGAGCTGGTGAAGCTGGCCTTTGGCCAGCGGCGTAAAACCCTGCGGAATAACCTGAAAGGGCGGGTGAGTGCCGACACGTTGGAAGCGCTAGGCATTGACCCTGCACGGCGGCCGCAAACTCTAACCGTGGCGGAGTACGTGGCAATTGCCAACCAAGTAGCCGCCGATGAGGCGGCCAGCGCAGTGGCTAACGGTGATACTAAGGGGAGTGATGAGGCTTGAGCGGTTTAGACATTGAGGTGAGCGTCACGCCGGAGTTTCGTGACGCAGAGTCTAGCGACAGTGAATCCCGCTACGTGTTTAGCTACACGGTGACGGTTCATAACCAAAGCCCGCACAGCGTACAGCTAATGGCGCGTTACTGGAAAATCACCCAGGGCAGCGGCGACAGCCAAGAGGTGCGTGGCAAGGGCGTGGTGGGCCAGCAGCCGCTGATTGGCCCTGGCCAGCGTTTTCGTTATACCAGCCGGGCGATTTTGCAAACGCCGGTCGGTGTGATGGAGGGTGCCTACACCCTGCTTAATACGTATACCCAGCGGGCTTTTGATGTGCCCGTTTCGCCTTTTCGTCTAGCGGTGCCCCGTCAACTGCACTGAACTCTGTTAGCCGGGAATGCCCATGAGTATCTATGTCATTGGCGACCTGCACGGCTGCCATGTTGAATTTATTAGCCTGCTGGAAGCAATAGACTTTAACCCGACCCACGATACGCTCTGGCTGGTTGGGGATTTGATTAACCGTGGCCCAGGGTCGCTTGCCTGCCTGCAGGAAGCTAAAGCGCTGGGCAGTGCCGTGCGCTGTGTGCTCGGTAACCACGATTTTCACCTGCTGGTGGTCGCCCGCGGGGGCGGCAGATTGAAGAAAAACGATACGCTGGACGATATTCTCGCCTCGCCCCAGCGGGAAGCGCTGCTGGATTGGCTGCAGAGCCAGCCGTTAGCGATTCAAGCAGGCAATACGTTAATGACCCACGCCGGAGTGTTGCCGAGCTGGAGTGCTGAGCAGGCGCTGGCGCTGAGCGGTGAAGTGCAGGCGGCGCTACACAGTGAAAGCGCGGGTGCGTTTCTGACCCAGTTGTTTGGTAATCAGCCTGACCGTTTCCGGGAGGACTTGGAAGGCGTGGATCGCCTGCGCTGCATCGTTAACGTGTTTACCCGCATGCGCTTCATTGATGCGCAGGAGCGCCTCGATTTTGCCGCCAAGGAGGGGCTCGATAGCGCACCGGCAGGCTTTGCCCCCTGGTTTCAATTTGCTCGTCAGGATGATCTGCACATTCTGTTTGGCCACTGGGCGGCACTGGAAGGGCGCACGCCGAATGCGAAGATCAACGTTCAAGGGCTAGATACCGGCTGCGTGTGGGGTGGCTCGCTCACCGCGATGAACCTGGACACCGGTGAACGTACTAGCGTGCCGAGCCTGCAAGGAGGCCGTTAAGTGTTTCAACAGGATGCATTGACCCAAGGGCTTGACGTTTACCGGGTAGGCGGCGCGGTGCGGGATGCGCTGCTTGGCTGGCCAGTAGTGGACCACGACTGGGTGGTGGTGGGTGCCACACCGGAAGCGATGCGTCAGCGGGGCTTTAAACCCGTTGGCCGAGATTTTCCGGTGTTTTTGCACCCGCACACCGCGGAAGAGTATGCGCTGGCGCGCACCGAGCGTAAGTCCGGCCATGGCTACAGTGGTTTCGAGGTGTATGCCAGCCCCGATGTAACACTGGAAGAGGATCTCTCCCGGCGTGACCTAACGATCAATGCCATTGCCCAAGGGCCAGGCGGCCAACTGACAGACCCCTTTCACGGCCAGCAGGATATAGAGCAGCGCCTGCTGCGCCATGTATCGCCTGCGTTTAGCGAAGACCCGCTGCGGGTGCTGCGTACTGCGCGCTTTTTAGCCCGCTATGCTCACTTGGGTTTTACCATTGCCCCAGATACCCACACGCTGATGCGTGAAGTGAGCCAAAGCGGTGAGCTTGGCCACTTAGCCGCAGAGCGGGTGTGGATAGAAACCGAGAAAGCATTGGGTGAACCCAATCCTGAACAATATTTCACCACGCTAAACGAGTGCCAGGCGCTTGCCACTTGGTGGCCTGAGCTTGCCGAGGGCGAGACGTTGACTGCTGCCCTCGATGCGCTAGCCAGCGCGCCTGAGACCTCGTCACCCGCGCTGGCCCACTGGCGCTATGCGCTATTGGTATCGGTGCTTAGTGATGAGCAGCGCGACGCGCTAGCGAGCAGGCTGCGGCTGCCCAACTCAGTAGCGCAGTTGGCTCGCCATACCGCGCTGACTAAAGCGTTGCTCAATGAACCGTTAAACGGCGAGCGAGTGTTGCACTGGCTGGAGCGGCTGGATGGCTGGCGTAAACCTGCCCAGGTAGCGGCGCAGCTGGCGCTTGTTAGTCGTCTGGCACCTGAGCGCCAAGCTGTGCTGCGCGCTGCGTGGCAGGCAGCGCAAGCGGTAAGCCCGCAAGCGCTGCTGAGCGAGGGGTATCGGGGAGCGGCATTAGGAGAAGCGCTGCGCCAGCATCGGCAGAGGGCGGTGGCAGGTGCGTTAGGCGAGGGGTAGTCGCGCTAGCGCGGCATCGCCGCACGAGGCTGCGGATCTGCTTGGGAAATCCAACGGCCCCGCCAGTGAAAATCAATCGCCCACAGGCGCTGGTCACCTAATGTGAAGCGCTTCCAGAGTGTAGCGTAGGATGTTTGGCAGGCGGGGTGGCGCTCGTTGGGTAACAGTTCAGCGAGTGGCTGGAGCACAAAGGCATTGCGGGTGATTTCCGCGCGGGGCAGGGCGACGCCATCAATCGTATCGCAGACACTGCCGACGGTCAGCAGGTCGATATCCAGAGCACGGGGGCTGTATTTAGCCATGTTGGGGGTGCGGCCATGATCAATCTCAAGCTGCTTAGACCACGCCTGGAGCTCACCCACCGACCAGTCGCTATCAAACGCCACCACTAAGTTGTAAAAGTTGCGGCTGTCCTTGAAACCTACGGGCTCGCTTTCAAAAATGCGCGATATCTGTAGGCGGCCAAACGTAGCTTCTAGAGCATCCAGGCAGAGGCGAATATGCGTGTCGGGATCAATGTTGCTGCCTAGACTGAGAGTTACCAGGCTCATAAGTTCGGGTCCTTGGTAGCCTCCGGCAGCGTACCGCGAGTGATTTCAAGACCAACGCTTGCCGCTTGAGGCACCGCGCCCGGCTTTCGGACGGTCATGCGCAGCCAGCTAATCGGGAATTCATGTTGCAAGCAGGCGGCGAGACGTTCAGCGAAGGTTTCTACCAAGGCGAACTGATGCTCGTCGGCGAACTGCTGGATTCGCTGGCATATCGCGGCATAATCAAGCGTTAAGCGTAAATCATCCGTAGCGGCCGCTGGCCGAATATCCGTTGCCAGCGATAGATCCAGGCTCAGCGATTGCGTTATCGTGCGTTCCCAGTCGTACACACCGATGACGGTGTCTACGGTGAGTGCTTCGATCAAAATGCGGTCCACAGGCCTTCCCCAGGGTCAACAAGCGGGCGATTGTACTTGAGGATGACCAGAAACGACAGTAAGGCAGCGGCGTTGGCCGCTAATGCCAGGGTGGGCAGGCCATGATATGGATAGTGATCGGCTATTTAAGCGGCAGTTGGCTGGCGGCAGTGAGTGTATGTCGGTGGGCCGGTGTGACGGATCCACGGTTTTGCGGCTCTTACAACCCAGGATTTTCGAACGTGCTCCGCCTGTATGGTCCAAGGCTCGCCGCGGCCACGCTGCTGCTCGATGCGTTAAAAGGGGTGCCTGCAGTGCTGGCCGCCAAGCTGCTGGCGCTGCCGGTATGGCTGCAGGGGCTTGTCGGCTTGGCTGTGCTGCTGGGACACAGCTACCCGATTTGGTTTAGCTTCCGTGGTGGAAAGTCGGTCTCCAGTGCGTTTGGCGTGTTGCTGGTATTGGTGCCCAGCGTGGCGCTGATCACGGCGCTTTGCTGGGCGCTACTCGCATGGCGTTTGCGTACCGCAGCGGCAGCCTCGCTTATTAGCGCGCTACTGGCCCCGCTGCTGTGCCTCTGGCTAGCCCCCGGCTACGTCAGCGTTGTAGGGGGCTTTAGCCTGCTCGTATTGGCCCGCCATGGCCTCAATATTCGCCGCTTACGCCGTGGGGAAGAGCCGCCCCTACGCGGATAGCCCTACGCGGATAGCCCTACGCGGATAGGCGCGAGAGCTACCGTGGTGCTGTAAGCGTATCGAGCGGCCAGCGAGGGGTCGCCTGCATTATGCCGTTGTCATCACGCTCGCCGGCTGCCAAGCGCTGCGCACCGACATAGGCAATCATGGCGCCGTTGTCGGTACAAAAGCGCCCGCGAGGGTAATAAGCACGGGCTTGGCGCTTTTGGGTCTCCAGCGCTAGCCGTTCACGCAAGCGCGTATTGGCGCTCACGCCACCTGCCATAACAATGCGCTTTAGCCCGGTTTGGTCGAGCGCTCGGCGGCATTTGATCACCAGCGTATCCACCACGGCCTCTTCAAAGGCCCGGGCCACATCTGCTTTGGCCTGCTCATCCAGCTCGCCCGCTGCTTCTAACTGGCGAATCGCCGTCAGGGTATGGGTTTTTAAACCGGAGAAACTAAAATCCAGCCCCGGACGATCAGTCATTGGGCGCGGAAAACGAAAGCGCTTTGGGTCGCCCTGTTCGGCAAGCTTTGCGACCAGCGGGCCGCCTGGATAAGCAAGGCCGAGCATTTTGGCGGCCTTGTCGAAAGCCTCCCCGGCGGCGTCATCCACCGACTCCCCCAGCAGTTGGTAGTGCCCTAACCCCTGTACTTCGACTAGCTGAGTGTGGCCGCCCGAGACCAGAAGGGCCACGAACGGGAACTCCGGCGCGTCATCTTCCAGCATCGGGGCGAGAAGGTGGCCCTCCATGTGGTGAACGCCCAGCACCGGTATGTTCAGAGCTTTGGCCATGCCGTGAGCGGTGCTAGCGCCCACCATCAAGGCACCAACCAGGCCCGGTCCGGCAGTGTAGGCGATACCGTCCAGGTCTTGACGGGTGAGGTTGGCATCCTTCAGTACTTGCTCAATTAGCGGCAATAGCTTGTGGGTGTGATCCCGAGAGGCCAGCTCAGGCACAACGCCGCCATACTCCGCATGCATGGCGATTTGGCTATACAGCGCATCGGACAGCAGACCCTGTCCACCGGTGAACGCGGTATCGTAAATAGCGACGCCAGTTTCATCGCAAGACGTTTCAATGCCCAGTACGCGCATGGCAAAAGAACTCGTGTAGGTGGTAAGGCAGAGGTTTAAAACCGGCTAGTCTAGCATTATGGCAGTAGAGGGGCGTAAGCATTTGCAAAGATCGCCAACCGCGACTAGACTACTGTGCGCTGTAAAACTGGGTCGTACACCGTTGTGTTCGGTGTGCGAACTATCCGAACTCAAGACTCCTTAAGGTAGGTGAGTGCTTAATGCCTTCTGTAAAAGTACGTGATAACGAGCCGTTTGACGTCGCCCTGCGTCGCTTCAAGCGTTCTTGCGAAAAAGCTGGCGTTCTGTCTGAAGTACGTCGTCGCGAGCACTACGAGAAGCCGACTGCTGAGCGTAAACGCAAAGCGGCCGCTGCCGTAAAACGTCACGCCAAGAAGTTGCAGCGTGAGCGTAAGCGTTTCGAACGGCTCTATTGATCCGTACCTGGAGAGAGCCAGAGCGGTTGGCTGGTTGTCTCAAGAGGGATGCCAAGCGGCCGCCACTAGGTGGCCGTTTGTTTTTCGTTCTGTGATGTGTGTTTTGCGCGGTTTAAGGTGATCAGGCGCGCTGTCTGATGACGTTAGACTCGCCCATTAGCGCTTCGCGCGAGGATGCCCGCAGTTCATGGCAGGCCAAATTCCACAGCGTTTCATTGACGATCTGCTCGGCCGCGTTGACGTGGTGGAGGTTGTCGGCGAGCGCGTGCAGCTCAAGAAAGCGGGTCGTAACTTCTCCGGTTTGTGTCCTTTCCATCAAGAAAAAACGCCGTCGTTTACGGTGAGTGCCGATAAACAGTTCTACCACTGTTTTGGCTGTGGCGCTCATGGCAACGCGCTGCGCTTTTTGATGGAGTGCGACAAGCTGCCGTTCCCCGAGGCGGTAGAGCAGTTGGCCGGGCGTTTAGGTCTCGATGTTCCCCGTGAGGGAGCGGATGACCCGCGTGCTCAGCAGCGCGAGAAAAAGCGTAAAGAGGGCGTCAACCTGCTGGAAGTGGCCGCCAGCTTCTACCGTGAGCGGCTGAAAATGCAGGAGGGTCAAAGTGCTCAGCGCTACCTGCAGGGCCGTGGACTGTCGCCAGAGGTCATCGACACCTATGGTATTGGTTATGCACCGGGTGGCTGGGAGGCGCTCAAGCAGCATCTGTCGGCAAAAGGGATCGGCGAGCCGGTACAGGTCGAGTACGGACTGCTGATCCACCGCGAAGACACTGGGCGCACCTACGATCGTTTTCGCGACCGAGTGATGTTTCCCATCCGCGACTTGCGTGGCCGTACCCTAGGCTTTGGCGGCCGGGTCATGGGGGATGAACAGCCCAAATATCTTAATTCACCAGAAACGCCTGTCTTTCATAAAGGGCGCGAGCTATATGGTTTGTACGAGGCGCGTCAAGCGTCTAGCAAACTTGAGCAGTTGGTGATGGTCGAAGGCTATATGGACGTGGTGGCGCTGGCTCAGTTCGGCATTCATAACGCCGTCGCTACGTTGGGCACGGCGACCACGGAAGATCACTTGAGCCGCCTGTTTCGTTTGGTGAGCCGGGTAGTGTTCTGCTTCGACGGTGACCGGGCGGGCCGCCAAGCGGCAAGTCGCGCGTTGGAAACCGCACTCCCGCAGATGATCGATGGGCGCGAGGCAAGGTTTCTGTTTTTGCCGGAAGGTGACGACCCGGATTCGCTGGTGCGTCGCGAGGGCAGAGAGGCGTTCGAAGATCGTGTCACCTGTGCGATGCCGCTCTCGGAGTTTCTCTTCGAGCAGGCCGCCCAGGGGCGCGATTTGAATACCGTGGAAGGGCGCGAGCGATTTGCCACCCAGGTGCTAGAGGCATTGAACAAAGTGCCTGAAGGCATGCTCAAATCGCTACTGCTTGAATCACTGGCAAAGCGTAGCGGGCTGGCACAGTCGCAGTTGCAGGCGCTGTTAGATAAGCGCACGGCAGATGCCGCTGCAAAAGCGTTGCCGCAGTGGGGGCCTGTTGAGGAGCCAGCCGCTGAAATGGTGCCAGAGCAGGCGCTGCCTCGCTCGGCGGCACGTGGCCGCCGCCAAGGGGCAAGGCTGCAAACGCTCTCTACGGTGAGCCGTATTGTGCAACTGCTGCTTCATGAGCCGCGTTTGGTGGCGTCGCTACCCGAATCGCTGGATTGGCTGCCAGAAAATAGTGAAGAGGCGCCGCTGTGCCGCGCTTTAATCGAGCTGCTGCGCGCCGGACGCTATCGCAGTCCGCAGGTGGTGTTAGCGCATTTTCAGGGTAGTCATGAGGGGCAGATCTTAGCAGAGCTGGCGCAGCGGGAACTGCTGATTCCTAAGAGTACAAGGGAAGCAGAGCTAAGCGGGCTGGTAGAGCATTTGGTCGAGAAGCAGCGTAAGCGTTCGCCCCAGGAAGAGTACGATGCGCTGTTGGCATTAGAGCGTTCTGGCCAGAAGCTGGATAAAGCTCAGCGGCAGCGGTTGGCGAGTCTGATGATGAAGCTAATTCAGCGCACATGAGGGCGTCAAACCAAAGCAATTCGCACAGTGGGGTTGAATTAACAAGCTTCAGCACCACATACAGGGTTAGTCGCCAGGCGCTGGCCTAACCGAACAACCTAACACACCTGAATGACCGCGCAAATACGTTTCGCTGGAAAAAATCCCGTTATTTACGCTATACTGTTCGGCTTGTTGAGTTTAATCGATTCAGCGCCCCAGGTGTTTCATTCTTCTTCGTCGAGATAGGGTTTCTATGGCTGGAAATGCGCAGCAGCAGTCACGTCTGAAGGAGTTGATCGCGCGCGGCAAGGAGCAGGGCTACCTGACCTATGCCGAGGTCAACGACCATCTACCCGAGGATATCGCCGACCCGGATCAAGTGGAAGACATCATTGGCATGATCAACGACATGGGTATCAGTGTCGTTGAGGAAGCGCCAGATGAAGACACTTTGATGATGTCGGATCACTCCACGGACGAGTCCGCTGCGGAAGAGGCCGTTGCGGCACTCGCCGCCGTGGAAAGCGACGTAGGTCGCACCACCGACCCCGTACGTATGTATATGCGTGAAATGGGAACGGTTGAGCTTTTGACCCGTGAAGGCGAAATCGAAATCGCCAAGCGGATCGAAGAAGGCACGCGGGAAGTGATGTCCGCACTGGCTTATTTGCCGGGTGCAGTTGCCTCTATTCTCGAAGCCTACGACGCTACCCAGGATGAAGAAGCACCTGGGCGCCTATCTGACCTGTTCTCTGGCTTTATCGACCCCGACGAAGGTATTCCGGGTGTTGCTGAAGCGGAAGTGCCGGAGCCTGTCGTTGAGACTGAGCTGAGCGATGATGACGATATCGACAGCGACGATGACGACGAAGAGGACGACACTACCGCCAGTGAAGGTGGCCCGGACCCCGAAGAGGCGAAGGCACGTTTTGAGCAGATTCGTGAGCAAAATGCTGCCGTTGAAGCAGTGCTGGCCAAGCATGGTCGGGGTAGCGCTGAGCTCAAGGCTGAACAAGCCCGCCTAGCGGAGCTGTTCTCGCCGATTAAGCTGGTGCCTAAACACTTTGAGCGTTTGGTCGGTCAGATACGTATCAGCGTTGAACAGGTGCGTGCCCAAGAAAAAGCGGTCATGCAGCTGTGCGTCAAGAAAGCCAAGGTGCCGCGCAAGACGTTCATCAAGTCGTTCCCGGGCCACGAGTCGGATCCGACGTGGCTGGACGCCTTCCAAGAAGCGCATCCCAAGTACGCTGACCGCTTAGAGCCACTGCGTGCCGATATCGCCCGCGCTCAGCGTAAGATTGCCTTCGAAGAGGACATGGTGCAGCTCTCGGTAGCCGATCTGAAAGAGGTCAACCGCAAGCTGTCGATTGGCGAAGCGAAAGCACGTCGTGCCAAGAAAGAGATGGTCGAGGCGAACTTGCGCTTGGTGATCTCGATTGCCAAGAAGTACACCAACCGTGGCCTGCAGTTCCTGGACCTGATCCAGGAAGGCAACATCGGCTTGATGAAGGCGGTAGACAAGTTCGAATACCGTCGTGGCTACAAGTTCTCGACCTACGCGACATGGTGGATTCGTCAGGCGATCACCCGCTCTATTGCGGATCAGGCGCGTACCATTCGCATCCCGGTACACATGATTGAGACGATCAACAAGCTCAACCGTGTTTCCCGCCAGATGCTGCAAGAGATGGGTCGTGAGCCGACGCCGGAAGAGCTGGGCGAACGCCTGGAAATGCCGGAAGACAAGGTGCGCAAGGTGCTCAAAATCGCCAAAGAGCCGATCTCCATGGAGACGCCGATTGGTGATGACGACGATTCGCACCTGGGTGACTTTATCGAAGACGGCACCATGTTGCTGCCGATCGATATGGCCACCGGCGAAGGCTTGATCGAAGCAACCCGCAACGTGCTGGGTGGCTTGACTGCCCGCGAAGCGAAAGTCCTGCGTATGCGCTTTGGTATTGATATGAATACTGACCACACGCTGGAAGAGGTGGGCAAACAGTTTGACGTCACCCGTGAGCGGATTCGTCAGATCGAGGCCAAAGCGCTGCGCAAGCTGCGTCACCCCAGCCGCTCAGAACCGCTTCGTTCGTTCCTAGACGAGTAAAGCCGCGAGTAGTGAAGAGTGAGTGGTGAAATAGAGTCGCCACGAAGACCGAAAAGCCCGCCGTTCTCTGAACGGCGGGCTTTTCGGTTTATGTTATGCCGTTTAAAGCTTAGAGCGTGTAGTAAGTGGCAGAGCCTGGACCAACCGGCAAGCCAAGAATAAACACCCAGATAAAGAACAGCACGCTCCAACCGATCAGCATGAACAGCGTGTAAGGCAGCATGAGAGCGACCAGCGTGCCGATGCCCATGTCGTTACGATAACGGGTCGCCACTGCGAGAATCAGGCCAAAGTAGCTCATCATGGGCGTAATCAGGTTGGTGACGGAATCGCCGATCCTATACGCCGCCTGAATGACTTCGGGCGCGTAACCCATGAGCATCAGCATGGGGACGAAGATAGGGGCAGTGACCGCCCACTGCGCCGACGCGCTACCCAGCGACAGGTTCACGAAGGCGCACATGAGGATGAACAGCGCAAACAGGCCAGGGCCGCGCAAGCCAAGGGAGTCCAGCAGGTCAGCGCCCGCCACGGCAGTCACGGTGCCAAAATTACTCCAGTTGAACAGCGCCACGAACTGAGCGGCAAAGAACACCAGTACAATATAGAGCCCCAGGCTGCTCATGCTTTTGGCCATGGCATCGACGATATCGCGATCGTTTTGCATGGTGCCCGCGAGTCGGCCATAGACAAAGCCCAGCACGGTGAAGGCAATGGCGACGATAACCACAATACCGCGCAGGAAGGGCGAGCCGCTCACAAGGCCCGTCTCAGGGTTGCGCAGAATGCCACTCTCCGGCACTACCATGACGGCCACTAACGCTACCAGCGCCAGGGCAGCCAAGCCCGTACCTTTGAGTGCCCGTTTCTCTGTAGCGGTCAGACCCTCCATACGGTGCTGGTCGATATCGCTATCGGCATAGGCTGAATCGAATTTGCCAAGCTTGGGTTCCACGATGCGTTCGGTAACCAAACCGCCAATCAGGGTGACGAAGAACGTACTGGCAAACATGAAGAACCAGTTAGCCTCGGCGCCAACGATGTAGGCAGGGTCGAGCAGGCGCGCGGCTTCTTGGGTGATGCCGGAAAGCAGCGGGTCGACGGTGCCAATCAATAAGTTGGCGCTGTAGCCGCCGGAGACGCCACAAAACGCCGCCGCCAGACCCGCTAGCGGGTGCCGACCTAAGGAATGAAAGATCATCGCTGCTAGCGGAATCAGTACCACATAGCCAAGCTCGGCGGCCATGTTCGACATGATTCCGGCAAACACCACTGCATAGGTGACGATGCGTGGTGAACGGTTAAGCACTAGTGCGCGCATGCTAGCGGACAACAAGCCAGAGTGTTCGGCAACCCCGACTCCTAACATGGCCACCAGCACTGTGCCCAAAGGTGCAAAACCGGTGAAGTTGGTCACCATATTGGTGACGAGAAGGCGTAGCCCTTCCGCATTGAGCAGTGAATTCACCGCAATCCACTCGCCCTCGTTCGCTGGGCGCGGGTCGGCGACGGATACGCCCAGGGCGGCAGCGATACCGCTAGCCAGCACGACCAGTACACACAGAATGGCAAACAGTGTGACTGGGTGCGGTAATAGATTTCCCAGCCACTCGACGCTATCGAGAAAGCGGGTAAATGCTCCGCGTTTTAGGTTTTCTTCGCGATTTTGTGGGTTTGTCATAAGATTTATATCGTTGATAGGTTATTTTTCAGCAAAAATGCCCATGTAGGTTTGGTGGCTGACACTACGTTGATAATGCAAGCGGCGCAAATGGCTTTACGTATAGGGAGATGTAAAAAATGAAACACCGCTGACGCGGGGCGTCAGCGGTGTTTGGCTGGGGGGATAAGTGATTGGTTAAGGCGTTTGCCGTGCGCGATGGATGCGTCGTGCGAGAAAGAGAAGCTCGATGGTGGCAAACAGAATCAAGCTGTAGCCGAGTAGTTCGATGGCCTCTTCGGCAATGTCTTTGAAGTCACGGATATAGTGCTCTTGCAACACGGCTCGCCAAAAATCTTGGCGTCCATAAAGGCGAGAAAAGATATAGGTGACCAGCACGCCTGCCGCAAATAGGCCAAACGAGAAGGTGTTGCTGTAGTGGCGAAACTCCTCCAGAAAACGCTGGCGCTGGTACACGACCCAGGCCAGTGAGGGGAGGATGATCATGGTGACCAGGATTTTCCAGGTATGCCGTGCGACGTACTCATCGAGAAAGTAGTCCTGCTCACGTACCAGCGAGGCAGCGAGGAAGGCCAGCAGCAGAAGGGTCACCGTGGGCCATACTTTCAGTACATGGCGTACGTAGAGGAGCAGGGTGCAGCAACTGATCAGAATGAAGGTCTGGGTCAGCTCGGTGAACCCCAGCTCGGTATAGCGCACGCTAGGCAGATACAACGCTTCCAGATACGCGCCTTGGGCGATGCCTCCGATGAAGAGTATATAGAGTGTCGCGCGCAGCAGCGCAGTGCGAAAATCAATAGGCCAGGAGGGTGGCATCACGGTTCCTCTACGTCAGGCGAGATCAGTCAAACAACAAACATGCATGAATGGATGTTTATTATATCGTCACATTTCTATGCTCGCACGTCTAACTAGCTGAGAATTGCTCGACGGCTAGCCGGTTAGGCTACAAAGTAACGCTACAAGCGTAATAATTACCTCTCGGGGCAGGCTCTTTTATGGCAATTAGTGTGTTTGATCTGTTTCGGATTGGCATTGGCCCATCCAGCTCACATACCGTTGGGCCCATGCGGGCAGCGCGAGATTTCGTCATGGCGCTGACAGCGCCCAAGGTCAGCCGTGTTGTGGTAAGGCTGCACGGCTCGCTGGCAGCGACTGGTGTCGGTCACGGCACTGATAATGCCGTGGTGATGGGGTTGATGGGCGAGACGCCAGAGGCGGTTGACCTTGATACTATTGCCGAGCGCTTAGCCGCATTGGATAACAGCGAGCCATTGAGGCTTCCCAACGGCCAAGCGCTAGCGTTTCAGCGCGCACGTGATATCGAATGGGATGAGGCCTGCCTGCCGTTTCATCCTAACGCCATGGTACTCACGGCGTATGAAGGCGATACGGTGATCAGTACGAACACCTATTACTCCCTGGGCGGTGGATTTTATGTGGACCAGGCCTGCGCTGACCGAGGCGGGCTGGATGAAGACAAAACAGCGTTGCCTTATCCCTTTGAGTCAGCAAATGAGTTACTGACACTGTGCCAGCAGCACGGCCTAAGCATCAGCGAGCTGATGTTAGAAAACGAGAAAGCTTGGCGTAGCGAAGCCGCGATACGTGACGAATTACTCACCATCTGGCACGCCATGCGCCAGAGCATTGATAATGGCCTGGAGGCCACCGGGCGCCTACCGGGCGGCTTAAATGTCCGCCGCCGCGCTCATTCACTGCATCAGCAACTGCTCTCGCCGCCCGACAATCAGCGCCTGATTGTGACCAGTTTTACCGTGATGGACTGGGTCAACCTGTTTGCGCTAGCAGTGAACGAAGAGAATGCCGCTGGTAAGCGGATGGTGACCGCGCCTACCAACGGTGCCGCGGGTATCGTGCCCGCCGTGCTGGCGTACTATCTAAAGTTCGAGCCGGACGCCTGCGATGCCGATGTAGTGAATTTTTTGCTGACTGCCGGTGCCATGGGCATTCTATGCAAAAAGAACGCTTCAATTTCCGGCGCTGAAGTGGGGTGCCAGGGGGAGGTGGGCTCTGCCTGCGCCATGGCCGCGGCCGGGCTGGCCGAAGTGCTGGGCGGTACGCCCAAGCAGGTAGAAAACGCCGCGGAAATTGGCCTGGAACACAACTTAGGGCTCACCTGCGACCCGGTGGCAGGGTTGGTGCAGGTACCCTGTATTGAGCGCAACGCCATTGCCTCGGTGAAGGCGATCAATGCCGCACGCATGGCGCTGCACGGTGACGGCGACCACTTCGTCTCGCTGGATAAAGTGATCCGCACCATGCGCGATACCGGGCGCGATATGCAGGATAAGTACAAAGAGACCTCGAAAGGTGGTCTCGCAGTCAATACCATCGAATGCTAATGAGCGGGTAACAGAGTGTCGATATGGTCGACCAAATGGTCGACCAACTGACGAATCTTGGGCGATAAGTGGCGGTGGCGAGGGTACACCGCCCACACCGCCGTGTCGTGGTGTTGGAATGGCTCCAGCACCGACACTAACTCTCCACTGGCCAGATAAGGCGCCACGTAGTAATCCGGCAGCTGGGCGAGCCCCAGCCCTTTGAGGGCGGCATCCAGCAGGGCAGGCCCCGAGTTGCTGCTCCAGCACCCCTCTACCTTGACCTCTCGCCGCTGACCGTGCACTTCGAACAGCCAGTTGGGGCGCGACCCCAGCAGGCAGCGGTGTTGGCTCAGCTCGCCCAGCGTGTGGGGACGGGGCGCCTGACGAAAATAGGCCTGTGAGCCCACCACGTATTCGCGGCGTCCGCACAGCCGCCGGGCAATCAGGCTGGAGTCTTTCAACACCCCCATGCGAATGGCGATGTCGAAACCCTCTTCGATCAACTCCACCGGGCGATTGGTGAAGTGCATGTGTACTTCGAGCTGAGGGTGCAGGCACTGGAAATCATTGACCAGCGGGGCAATGTAGCGCTCGCCGAAAGTCGTTGCCGAGGTCAGTTTTAGTAGCCCATGGGGTTTGGCCTGCAGCTCGCTGATCGCCTGCTCGGCATCACGCAGCCCATCGAACAAATGGCGGCAGTGCTCCGCGTACAAGGCCCCAGCATCGGTCAGCCGAATCTGCCGTGTGGTGCGGTAGAGTAGCTGCACGCCTAGCTGGTTCTCTAGCTGGCTGACCAAACGGCTGATATGCGAGGTAGAGACTTTGAGGTGTCGAGCGGCGGCGGAAAAGGTGCCCAGCCTGACCACCTCGACGAAGGCTTCGATACGATCCCAGCGCTGCATGGCGAACCCTTAATTAAAGAGATTGTTGCTCAGGAGCAATAATCTTGTGAGTGTATCCCGCTTTATCTTTCTCGCCTAGCTGACCTACACTTCAGGTCTATCTCGCGTTTTCATGGAGTGTTTGATGATGGCGATGATCTCTTCACGCTGGTCTCGGCGTGCATTGGTGGCTGCTATCAGCGCCGGTTGGGTCGCTGCCGCTCAGGCAGAGGTGCCTGCCCAGCAGCAAGAGCAGGCATCGGGCTGGTTCCGTATGATGGTAGGCGATACCGAAGTGACGGCGCTGTACGATGGCCATACCACACTAGACACCTCGCTCTTAAAAGGCATGGAGCATGACGAGATTCTGCGCCATCTCGACGCATTGTTCATCGATGCCGAGAACGGCATGCAAACTGCCGTGAACGCTTTTTTGATTCACACCGGCCAGAACCTGGTGCTCGTTGATGCAGGGGCGGCGGCGTGCTTTGGTCCCACACTGGGCCAGGTCGAGCAGAATTTACGCGCGTCGGGCTATGCACCGGAACAGGTCGATACGATCTTGATGACCCACCTGCACCCGGACCATGTGTGCGGTTTGGTGGATGAGAACGGTGAGGCGGTCTATCCCAATGCCGAGCTGCGCGCCAGCGAAGGCGACGCTGACTTCTGGTTGGACGAAGAGCGCTCTCAAGCGCTTCCAGAGGAGGAGCGCGCCTTCTTTACCATGGCACAAGAGGCCGTGGCGCCCTATCAAGAGGCTGGCCGATTCAGCCCCTTTGCGCCGGGCGATGAGCTGCTGATGGGCATCGTTGCGCGGGATACTCACGGCCATACGCCGGGCCATGCGAGCTTTATGCTCAATAGTGGTGACGACGCCATGTTGGTATGGGGCGATGTCGTCCACAGCTACGGCGTGCAGTTTGCTGACCCAAGCGTTGCCATCGAATTCGATTCCGACCCCGAGCAAGCGGTACACACACGTGAAGCGGTGCTGGAGAGAGCGGTCGATGAGAAGCACTGGGTGGCCGGTGCTCACATGCCGTTCCCGGGCATCGGTCACATCGTCGAAGACGAAGAAGGCTACCGCTGGCTGCCCATTGAGTTTGCGCCTATCGCCCGCGATAGCGAGTAATCCACACCCTTGGTAAGTCGAGCGCGCCACGGCGTGCTCACTCACAGACATTTAAACGATAGTCAATAAACTTTAGCTAGGAGTGACCATGAAATCACGTGCTGCGGTTGCATTAGAAGCGGGTAAGCCGCTTGAGCTGGTTGAGATTGATGTTGAAGGCCCGAAGGCGGGAGAAGTGCTGGTGAAAATGGCCGCCACCAGCGTGTGTCACACAGACGCCTTTACGCTGTCCGGTGCCGACCCTGAGGGCAACTTCCCAGCCGTACTGGGCCACGAGGGCGCGGGCGTTGTTCAAGAAGTAGGCGAAGGTGTTACCAGCGTGAAACCTGGTGACCACGTTATTCCGCTCTACACCGCCGAGTGCGGCAAGTGTAAATTCTGCCTCTCAGGTAAAACCAACCTCTGTGGTAGCGTACGTGCGACCCAAGGTAAAGGTGTCATGCCAGACGGCACATCACGCTTCTCGCTAGACGGCAAAATGCTGCACCACTACATGGGCACCTCCACGTTTAGTGAGTACACCGTGTTGCCGGAAGTGTCGCTGGCGGTGGTCTCCAAAGAAGCGCCGATGGATAAAATCTGCCTGCTGGGCTGCGGTGTTACCACGGGTATTGGTGCCGTTATGAATACCGCGAAAGTAGAGCCCGGCTCTACCGTTGCCGTGTTCGGCTTGGGTGCCATTGGCTTGGCGGTGATTCAGGGGGCGGTGATGGCGAAAGCTTCTAAAATCATTGCGATTGATGTCAATCCAGACAAATTTGTGCTGGCCAAGCAGTTCGGCGCGACTGATTTCGTCAACCCCAAAGATTACAGTGACCCGATCCAACAGGTCATCGTTGATATGACCGATGGCGGCGTCGACTACTCGTTTGAGTGTATCGGCAACGTCAACGTCATGCGTTCAGCGCTTGAGTGCTGCCACAAAGGCTGGGGTGAATCGATCATTGTCGGCGTAGCAGGCGCAGGCGAAGAGATCTCAACCCGTCCCTTCCAGCTGGTCACCGGCCGGGTATGGAAAGGCTCGGCGTTCGGTGGTGTGAAAGGCCGTAGCGAGCTGCCGGGTTATGTAGAGCGTTATATGAACGGCGAGCTGAACATCGACGACTTCATTACCCATGACATGCCGTTTGAGAAGATCAACGAAGCTTTCGATCTGCTCCATGAAGGCAAGAGCATTCGTACCGTCCTGCATTACTGAGTATCACCTAGCGAAAGAAACCGGATAAACGAACGCGGTAGGGGCAACCCGCCGCGTTTCACTGTTTAAGGAGCCTGCCCATGAGCATGAGTGAAACCTTAGAACTGGTGTCGGCAAACCGCAGTTTTGGCGGTTGGCACAAGCGCTACCGCCACTACTCCCGAGCCCTGGATTGCGACATGGTCTTCGCCGTTTACCTGCCGCCGCAAGCAGAAAACGAGCGTGTTCCGCTGTTATGGTGGCTATCGGGCCTGACCTGCAACGACGAAAACTTTATGCAGAAGGCGGGCGCGCACCGCATTGCCGCCGAATTAGGCGTGGCGATCGTGTGCCCGGATACCAGCCCGCGTGGCACCGATCTCCCCGGCGAGCACGATAGCTATGACCTTGGCTCCGGGGCGGGTTTCTACGTGAACGCCACCCAGGCGCCCTGGAAGCCTCACTACCGCATGTACGATTACGTGGTCGAAGAGCTGCCGTCCGTGGTGCGTCAGCATTTTCCGGTCAATGGCCGCGAGTCGATCAGCGGGCACTCCATGGGAGGGCATGGTGCATTGATTCTGGCGCTGCGTCACCCGGGGCGCTTCCGCTCGGTATCGGCCTTTGCGCCGATCGTGAACCCGATGAACTGCCCTTGGGGGCAAAAAGCCTTCACCAGCTACCTCGGGGAAGATCAGACCCGCTGGCGCCAGTACGATGCCTGCGAGCTGGTGGCCAATGGTGCATCTCGCCAGCGGCTGTTCATCGATCAAGGGGAAGCCGATCAGTTCCTGGAAGAGCAGCTGATGCCCGAGCGTCTGGAAGCGGTATGCGCCGAGCATGATCACCCACTAACGCTGCGCCGTCAGCCAGGCTACGATCATAGTTACTTCTTCATCGCCTCGTTCATCGAGGACCATTTGCGCTATCATGCAGAACACCTCATGAAACGTTAAGGGTACCGAGACATGGTCAATCGCGCGCTGCGCCGAATTCTTCGTCTGCTTTGGCGTCTTGTTTGGCGTGGCACGCTGGCCTTTGTGCTGCTCTCCGTTGCCCTGGTGCTGCTATTTCGCTTTGTTCCGCCACCGGGCTCCATGGTGATGGTTGAACGTAAGGTGCAAAGCTGGATAAACAGCGAACCGGTTGATATTCAGCGCCAGTGGCGTAGTTGGGAGAATCTCTCGAATAACGCCAAGCTGGCGGTGATTGCCGCCGAGGATCAGCGTTTTCCTCAGCACCGTGGGTTTGATTTTGTGGAGATGCGTCGCGCCTGGGAAGCGAGCCGAGACGGTGAGCGGCTGCGCGGTGCCAGCACCTTGAGCCAACAAACCGCTAAAAACGTGTTCTTGTGGAGTGGGCGTAGCTGGGTACGCAAAGGGCTGGAAGCGTGGTTTACCCTCTTGATTGAAACGCTATGGGGCAAACAGCGGATACTAGAGGTATATCTCAACGTGGCGGAGTGGGATACCGGCGTTTTCGGTTTAGAAGCCGCGGCTAACCACTATTTCGGTGCCTCAGGAAGTGCATTGACCGAGAGGCAGGCAAGCCTGCTAGCCGCCATTTTACCCAATCCTCGGAATCGCAGTGCCTCTAGGCCCGACGCCCAGGTAGAGCGTCGCAGCCAATGGATTCGCCAGCAAATGCGTAATTTAGGCGGCACTTCCTTTCTTGAACGGCTTTAATCGTTCACAACTAACGAACCATCTGATTTTGCGCGGGGTACCCGGTACTTCTAGTGCCGGGAGGGATAGCGCGTCGCCCTCAGGGCGACTGAGTTACGCCACCGCCTGTCCCGCTCCTCCTGTTAGGTTGGTGAAGGGTGTGACGTAGTAGCCGTAGCCATCACTCCGTTGGATGAGGGTGCAGTATTTGTACGAGATATCAGACACCGTGCCCGCTGAACGTTGAATGTTGAAGCTCCCTCGCTTACGAACGGCGACACGGCCCGTATAGGTGCCAGCCTTCTTGCCGGTGGGTACTATCGCACGCACCATGTCGCCGGTTTGAAAGCCGTGCACCTGCTTCTGCCGCATCAGATAGCCACGCGGAAACCCGTGTTTCGTTAAGCGGGTGCGCTGGTAGCTGCCGCGCCCCATCGCCTTGATCGTCAGTGTCGGCACTGTCCAGTCATGCAGTTTCTCGAAAGCCCCGACACAAGCGGCGTCCAAGGCATGCGTCTTGGGGATGTTGAGGCGCTGTCGGTTGTATTTGGTGTGGCCACCGCTGCTCACAGCGACCGGTAAATCCGTGGTTTTGAGCGCGGAGAACAGCGCCCAGCGGGTCGCATTGACCGCACTGGCATCGCGCATCGGTTGCTTGAGCTGGCGCTGTACGCGATCTAAACGAGCGTCAGCGGCGTGGCCATTGGCTTTGAGGCGCTTTTTCAGGCCTTTGTTGGTGGCGAAAAAATCGGTCAGTGTCTGGCTATCTTTCTCGGCATTACAGGGATGGCAACTCAGCGTCAAATTGCTGACACGATTCGAGCCGCCGCGTGAACGCGGCACCACATGCTCGATTTCCAGCGGCGTGTCGCCGGTGCCACAGTAGGCACACTCACGCTCCCATTTTTCCAGCAGGTACTCGCGTACTTCGTAGCCCAACAGCGTGCCTTGCTGGTACTCCA